>JABFSC010000377.1 GCA_013140885.1 Deltaproteobacteria bacterium
ATGTCCCTTCACCTCACCGGCTTCCTCGCCGTGTACTCGCTAAACAAGCCAATATCCACCCAGCGTTTCACGTCTTGCAGTCCCACCGATTGCATGGCCGAGAGGATACTCTCAGGCGGGACGCATTGGTCGTGGCTGTCCCAGCAATAGCGGTAGAGGTCCTGCGCGACCTGGCTGCCGGACCACAAACGCGTGATCAAGGGTACCACGTATTTCAGATGGAACCGCAACAACCAGTAGGCGAGGCTCGCCTGTGGCGGGGTCATCTCGACGACAAAGAAAATCCCTCCAGGCTTGAGGACTCGCTGAAACTCGCGGAATGCTTGCGGCAAATCCGCCACATGCCGCAGCGCGAAACTCATGCAGAGAAAATCGAACTGATTGTCACGGATGGGCAATGCCTCGGCGATCCCCCGCGCGCCAGCGTGGAGGCGCTCGCCTCGCAGGGCTTCTCCCAGCATGCCACGACTCGGCTCCACCCCAACGATGTACCCTTGTGGCCCGACGACGCTTCTCGCGGCCCTGGCGCTCAATCCCGTCCCGCATCCCACATCAAGCATCGACATCCCCGCGGTCAACCCCGCGCGGACCAGTGCCCGCTGTCGATACGCACCATCGGTCCCAAAGGACATGATCCAACTGAGGCCGTCATAATAGCGCGCCGAGACATCGAACCCGTGGTTTAGGTAGGTGCGTCGCGCGTGCTCATCGGTATAGTAACGCCGCAATGGCGGATGGGGCGGAAGCGAGGGCTCACGATGCGTTGGTTCAGTATTCATAAAGCGGGCCTATACCAGATTCATCGGCGTGCTGCCATTGTGGGCGGGGGCTATAGCGTCAGGACCGAGAACTGCATCGCGAACTCTGACCTTGACTACGAAACGCCGATGGCTGACAGCTAAACGCGCACGTGCCATTACACACACGAAGGAGAGCACCAACATGGAATATACGACACTGGGACGCATGGGTTGGCGGGTGAGCGTCGCTGGCCTGGGGTGCGGGGGACCAAGTCGGTTAGGAACCGCGACGGGCAAGAGCGAGCAGGAGTCCATCGCGGTCGTGCGACGCGCGCTGGACTTGGGCATCAATCTCATCGACACGGCGGAAGTCTACGGCACGGAAGCCATCGTTGGCAAAGCCCTCGCGGACACGCCGCGAGATCAGGTCATCGTGGCGACCAAGAAGCTGCCGCCATCACGAGAGCACGCCGACCCGGCGGGTGAACTCCGACGCGGGCTGGAGCAGAGTCTGCGCAAGTTACAGACGGACTATGTGGACATCTACTTTCTGCATGGCGTGCGGCCAGAGCAGTATGAGTATGCTTACCAGACCTTCGTGCCCGTCTTGTCGCGACTCCGCGAGGAAGGAAAACTGCGCGCCATTGGCATCACCGAGGCATTTATCGCTGACCCGCAGCATCGCATGCTGCAACAGGCGGTGACCGCCGATTGTTGGGATGTGATGATGGTGGGACTAAGTTTGTTGAATCCCTCGGCGCGCACGCGCGTGTTTCCGCGAACGCAAGGACGGAACATCGGCGTGTTGGGGATGTTCGCGGTGCGGCGCGCGCTCAGCCAACCCGCGCATCTCAAGGCATTGCTCGACGGGCTCCGGAGCAGTGGCCAGCTCGCGCAAGGCGCATGTCAAGAAGAGGATCCGCTGGGCTTCTTGACCGCCAAGGATGTCGCCGCTTCCATTCCCGAAGCGGCCTATCGGTTTTGTCGATACGAGCCTGGTATGCACACCGTGTTGACCGGCACTGGGAATGTGGAGCATCTCCAAGAGAATGTGGCGTCCCTGCTCAAGCCGCCATTGCCTCTGGCGGTATTACAGCGCCTGGAGCAGCTCTTTGGTCGGGTCGATTCCGTGTCCGGGGATTAGCGCGTGAAGGAACGATTTTCTGATGACGACTAGACTGGCCATCTCGCTTTAATCTCTTTGGGGTGATGTGCTTCCCTAAAAAATGAGTCTTTTTCCTTATGTGTCCCTTTTGCCTTTTGATTTTTGCCTTTTGCCTTTTCCTCATATCCGCGCCTTGACGCTCCCACCGTTTGCCCCTACACTCCCCCGGCGTTGAGGAGAACTGATGGCGATGGATGCGCTCCCACGAGTGCTTGTGCTGCATGGCCCGAATCTCAATATGTTAGGGCAGCGCGAGCCGCAAATTTACGGTCATACGACACTCGCTGACATCAATGCCATGCTCGTCGCCTTGGGGCGGGAGCTGGGAGTTGAAGTGGAGACGTTTCAGTCGAACCATGAAGGCGAATTGGTCGGCAAAATCCAAGCCGCGCGTGGGCACATGGCCGCCGTGCTCATCAACGGCGGCGCGTATACCCATACCAGTGTCGCCATTCTTGACGCCTTGCTGGCGGTGGACCTGCCAGTGATCGAAGTCCACCTCTCCAACCTCTATAAACGAGAAGAATTCCGCCATCATTCATATATCGCGCGTGCCGCCGTCGGTCAGATTTGCGGCTTTGGCGCCGACAGTTACCTGTTGGGGCTGCGCGCGGCGGTCGCGATTATCCAACGAAAACAATAACGCTCCCCGTCGCCAGCCATTTCCGCACCTTCAGTGCTGAGCGTCAGAATGTGAGTAGCTCCTGCTTATGGAAATTGATGATATCAAGAAACTCATGGAGTTAATGGAAGAGAAAGGTGTAGTCGAACTTGAGATCAAGAACGCGGCGGGCGAGGTGCGCCTCGTGCGCGCGCATCACCAAGTCGTCGCCGCGCCACTCCCGGTCGCCAGTATGGCCGCCCCACCCACGATGACGCTTCCGCCTCCACCTCCTCTAGCGAATCCACTTCCACAATCTAGTGAACAACCCGCCCTTGATCCCACGCTCGCGCGCGGGGTCGCGATTCCCTCACCAATGGTTGGCACCTTCTACCGCACGCCAACCCCCGATGCCAAACCGTATGTCGAAGTCGGCTCGGTGGTCGAAATTGGTGACGTGGTCTGCATCGTCGAGGCGATGAAGATGATGAACGAAATCCAATCCGAGGTGCGCGGGCGGGTGCTCAGAGTGATGATCGAGAATGGCAAGGCGGTCGAATACGGTCAGCCCCTGTTTCTGTTGGAACCACTGTAAAGTGGGAAGGAGACATCATGCCCGTGCTCAAAAAAGTCTTGATCGCCAATCGCGGTGAGATCGCGGTGCGCATCCTGCGTGCCTGTCGCGCGTTGGGGATTCCAACCGTGGCCATCTACTCGACCGCCGACCGCGAGGCCCTGCATGTCCGCCTCGCCGACGAACGAGTCTGCATCGGCCCGCCCAATGTCCGCGAGAGCTATCTCAATATCCCGTCCATTGTCAGCGCCGCGTTATCGTTCGGCGCGGACGCCGTGCATCCCGGCTACGGTTTTCTCTCCGAGAATGGGGATTTCGCCGAAGCCTGCCAACGCTCCGGCTTGACGTTTATCGGCCCACGGGTGCGCAATATCCGCCTCATGGGCGACAAACCCCGCGCGCGACGAGTCATGGAAAAAGCGGGCGTGCCCGTGTTGCCGGGCACCTCCGCTGGCACCACGGATGTGCGTGAGGCCCAAGCGGTGGCCGCGCAAATTGGTTTTCCCATCTTGTTGAAAGCCGCCGCTGGTGGTGGGGGCCGCGGCCTGCGCATTGCCCGAACCGCGGAAGAACTGGGAGCGGTGTTTAGCGTCGCCGAGGAAGAAGGAGCCGCCGCGTTCGGCAATGGCGCGATTTATGTCGAGAAATATCTCGAACATCCACGTCACATTGAGTTCCAGATCGTCGCCGATCAACATCGCAATGTGATTCATCTCGGTGAGCGCGAGTGCTCGGTGCAACGGCGCTATCAAAAAATCCTCGAGGAATCTCCTTCGCCGATTCTCACCAAACGACAGCGCGAGAAAATGGGCGCGGTCGCCGTGAAGGCCGCCCAAGCCATCGGCTACACCAATGTTGGCACCATTGAATTCCTGCTCGACCAAGAAGGCCACTTTTATTTCATCGAAATGAACACCCGTGTCCAGGTCGAGCATGCGATCACCGAGATGGTCACTGGCATCGACATCGTGCAAGCGGGGATTCTGGCCGCCGCTGGCGAACCGTTACCGTGGCGGCAGCGGGACATCACGTTCTCTGGGCATGCCATCGAATGTCGCATCGTGGCCGAGGACCCCCGCACGATGCTGCCCTCGCCAGGGACGATTCGTGGCTATCACGCGCCGGGCGGGTTGGGCATTCGCGTGGACTCCGGCGTCGCGGAGAACAGCGTCATCCCCGTGTACTACGATTCGCTTGTCGCCAAGGTGGTGTCTCACGGGAAAACCAGGGAGGAAGCGATCCAACGGATGCGCGTCGCGCTCAGCGAGTATCAAATCTCTGGCATCAAGACCAACATTCCGCTGCATCACCAGATTTTGCAGGATGCCGAGTTTCTCACGGGCAATGTGCATACCCGCTATCTCGACAAGTTCTTGACGCGCCCGATCGCGCGGCCCCCGGCGGCCAGCGCTGAACGGTTGGTCGTCAATGCGTAAAGGAACACCATGATGAAATCGCACGGTCCTCGCCTGAGGGAGCACCCCGGCGATCAATCGCCGGGCTACAGCAAGACGCCCCATGAATGGGGCTCGGAAGTCGGATTTATCCGGCGCCGTAACGTAGCGTGGGCATTGATGCCCGCGCGGAGCAACGCAAGGCGTACCAGCGCGCGGAATTATCCCGTGCGTTGGAGTGTCGTGGGGTCACTACTCCTCGCCTTCTTCTTGTTGCCGGGCGTCGCGGCGGCGAATCAAGACCCGGCACCCGCCACGCAAGCGCCCACGACCGAACCGCCAACGCCACGCATCGTGTTTCAGGAACTGCTCTATGATTTCGGCACGGTGGAACAAGGCGATCAGGTCAATCGTCTGTTCAAGTTCACGAATCAGGGCAATCGGGACCTACGGATCGAGTCCGTGAAAACCGCGTGTGGCTGCACGGCCGCCGTGATCTCCTCCGAAGTGATCGCGCCAGGACAAGAAGGCACGATTAGCGCGACCTTTGACACCTCCAAGTTCTTTGGTGAACGGGTGAAAACCGTCAGTGTTCACAGCAACGATCCGTTGCAACCAGTGACGACCCTGACTCTCCAGGGCGTGATCGCCGTGGAAGTCGCCATTGAACCCCCGCAACTCTACCTGGGGCGGGTCCGGCGCGGTGCCAACACCACACAGACGATTGAACTGTTGCACGACGCGAACAAACCCATCGCGATCACCGACGCCACGGTCACGAGTCCCTTCGTGAGTCTGCGTTCCGAAGACTTGGAAAAGAACGGCAAGAAGGGGAAGAAACTCTTCGTGACCTTGAGCAAGGACGCGCCCTTGGGGCGAGTCAGCACCGACATCACGGTGACGACTACCAGTCAGAAGCGTCCGACGCTCATCATTCCTGTCTTTGGCCATATTGAGGGCGACCTGTTAGCGCAACCGCCGCAAGTCTCGTTTGGCTCCGTGCGCAAGGGCGACACCAAACAGCAGGACATTCGCATCAAGAGTCGCTCCGCCAAACCGGTGCACATTGTCCGCACCAGCAGTTCCACCCCGCTGGTCATCGCTGAAGTCGCCACGGTCAAGGACGGAGAAGAATACACTGTGGCACTGAGAGTGAACCCGGAAGGCACCCCTGGGCAGATTCGTGGAGAAGTCCAGGTGTTCACCGATCATCCGATGGAAAAGGTGCTTTCTATTCCGGTCTACGGGATGTTGTCCGAGGCGCAGGAGAAGAAGTAGGAAAAATCAAAAGGCAAAAATGGGGAAAAGGACTGAGGGGAGAAGTCGGAACTTTTTGACTGGACCTTGGACTTTAGACTTTGAACCTTGGACTTCCACGGCAAGGTGGACCGGGATGACCAAGGGGAATCCCAGCGTGACACGCTGACGACTGACAACTTTCCATCATGCTCGAACCAGCTTTTGCTTCCGATGCGCGGTTTTTCTCCGCGATTCTCGCACGCCTCGTCCCCCTCTTGCGCGCACCCACCGCGGGTGGACACCGCCGCATTGCTGGATTGCGCGGGACCACGGGCGCGTTCTTTCTTGCTCAGTGCGTGCGACAAGCACCCGCGCCAACCCTCTGTGTCCTCCCTTCTCCACAAGCCGCCGACACCTTCGCTGAGGACCTACGCTTTTTCTTGGGGAATGACCACGGGCTCGTACAACATCTCGCACTGTATCCTTCGTGGGACGTGCCCGCGTTTGAAGGCATTTCGCCCAGCAGCGAAGTGATCGCCGGTCAGGTCGAAGGGCTCTACACCTTGCTCTCCACGGCCACGCCGATTGTGATCCTGTCCATCGACGCGCTCGCGCAACGGGTGATGCCGCAAGAGGACTTTTTCGCCGCGACGTTGCGCGTCCAGAGTGGCCTTGATCTCCCGTTCTCCAACGTCGTCGATCACCTCACGCAGTGGGGCTATCGACGCGTGCCCCTCGTCGAGGAAAAGGGCGAACTCAGCGTGCGTGGTGGCATTATCGATGTCTTCCCGCCACTCGCGACCCAACCGCTGCGGCTTGAGTTCCTTGGTGACCTGGTGGAATCGTTGCGGCTATTTGACCCGGTTTCGCAACGGTCGCTTGATCGCCTGGAGGAATTCACTTTTCTGCCCATGCGGTTTTTTTCGTTGGAGCGGCTTCAGTCCGCGCGTCGCGCGGTGGAAACCGCCCTGGCCGATAGCGAAGCGAAACAGCGCGAACAACAACGCATCGCCGAGAATCTCAAAAGCGGCCTGCCGTTTCCAGGCATCGAATTTTTGCTGCCCTATCTGTATCCGAAACTCGAAACGCTCGGTGAGTATCTGCCCCGTGACACCGTGGTCTGGCGGATTGATCCCACGTCGGTGAATGCCGCGAGCGAGAATTTTTGGACCCAGATGCGGGACTGCGCCGCGCAATCCAGTACCGCGGGCCATTTCGTGCCCGACCCGCATTCGCTTTTTCTCACGGCGGAAGAAACGCTTCAGCAATTGGCCGCTTCGTTCTCCGTTGAACTGGCTGGGCTCGAAACGCTTACTGTCGATGACACCGTGGTGGATGTCACCCAGACCACCATCAAGCCGATTCCCCATACCCGCGGCGGGGAGGGCGGTCTGACGCCGTTGGTCGATCAGCTTCAGCACTGGCACGACGATCAGCAACGGGTGTTCTTGGCGGTCTCAAGCAGCCTCCAGGCGACGCATCTGCAAACCTTGCTGCAAGGCCATCAGCTCACCGTACCAATCGTGACGGCATGGCAAGAACACACGACGGACACGACCGCCATCGTTGTGGGCGCGTTGTCGCATGGCTTCATGCTTCCCACGGAGCGCTTGGTGTTTATCGCCGAGGAAGAGATATTCGGCGAACGGCGGCATCGGCGGCGGAGTAGCCAGCGTCGTCCGGTCGCTGACTACTTGACCAGTCTGAGTCAGCTCAAGGCGGGCGATTATGTCGTGCACATGAACCACGGGGTTGGCCATTATCACGGCCTGCGTCATTTGACGGTCGCGGGCATCGACGGCGACTATCTCCATCTTGAATATGCCGGTAGCGACCGCATGTATCTCCCGGTCGAGCGCATCAACCTGGTGCAAAAGTACGTTGGAGCCGACGGCCACGCGCCAGCGTTGGACCGGCTTGGTGGTCAGAGCTGGGAAAAGGTCAAACGCAAAACGCGCGAATTGATCCTGGCCATGGCGCGCGAACTGATTGAAGTACATGCCGCGCGTGCCAGCCTGGGCCGCCCGGCGGTCCCGCCTCTGGGCGAGGACTACGAGGAGTTTGTCGCGCGCTTTCCGTTCGAGGAAACCAGCGGACAACGCGCGGCCATCGAGGATGTCATTAGTGATCTGCGTAGCGATAAGGCGATGGACCGTTTGGTCTGTGGTGATGTCGGCTACGGCAAGACGGAAGTCGCGCTCCGGGCCGCGTTCGTGGCCGTGCAAAATCACAAGCAGGTCGCGGTGCTCGTCCCGACCACCATCCTTGCCCAGCAACACGCCGAAACGTTTATGCGGCGTTTCGCCGATTACCCCATCAAGATCGAGTTGCTCAACCGGTTCCGCTCGCCGCAAGAGAGCAAACTGGTGGTGCAAGGCTTGGCAGCGGGCACCGTCGATATCGTGATCGGGACGCATCGCTTGTTGCAACGCGACATCGTATTCAAGGACCTGGGGCTCATGGTGGTTGATGAAGAGCATCGCTTCGGCGTGTCGCACAAGGAGAAGATCAAGAAAATCCGCCACCAGGTGGATGTGCTGACGCTCTCGGCGACGCCGATTCCCCGGACGCTAAACATGGCGCTGATGGGCCTGCGCGACCTCAGCGTGATCGAGACCCCACCGGTGGACCGGCAAGCGATTCGCACCTATATCGCGCGGTTTGACGACACGCTGGTGCGTTCGGCGATTCTGCAAGAACTCGGACGTGGCGGACAGGTGTTCTTTGTCCATAATCGCGTCGAGAGCATAGAAAAAATGGCCAAGCAGTTACGCGAGCTGGTACCCGAAGCGGTGATTGCTGTCGCTCACGGTCAGATGCCGGAGCACGATCTCGAAAAGGTGATGTTGGATTTCATGCACCATCGCACCAATGTGCTGCTCTGCTCGTCGATCATCGAATCGGGCCTCGACATTCCCACGGCCAACACCATGCTGATTCACCGCGCGGACCAGTTCGGCCTGGCGCAACTGTATCAACTGCGCGGGCGCATCGGACGTTCGTCACAGCGGGCGTATGCGTATTTACTGATTCCTGGCGAGCATCTGCTGACCAAGGATGCCACGCGGCGGCTGGAAGTGCTGCAAGAGTTGGATGACTTAGGCAGTGGCTTCCGGCTCGCGGCGCATGACTTGGAGATTCGTGGCGCGGGTAATCTGCTGGGCAAGGAGCAATCGGGACAAGTGGCGGCGGTGGGGTTCGAGTTGTACGCGCAGATGTTGGAAGAGACGGTGCTCGAACTGCGCGGTGGGAAAATTCGCGTCCAACTAGAGCCGGAGATTCAACTGGGATTTCCGGCCTACATTCCCGAAGCGTTCATTCCCGATGTGAACCAGCGGCTGGTGTTCTATAAAAAGCTGGCCAACGTCGAGGATCGCGTCGATCTTGAGGACCTCGCGGCAGAGATGGAGGACCGCTTTGGTCCCTTGCCGCAACTGGTGTTGAGTTTCCTTGAGGTGATGGACCTGCGGCGTGTGCTACGTGACTACTTGGTCACGGCGGTGTACAAAAAGGGCGACAAGGTGACGCTGCATTTCCATCCTGACTCTCTGGTGAAGGGAGAACGGTTAGTGGCGCTGGTCCAGAAGGATCGCGGGCGTTCGCAGCTGACACCGGATTTACGGTTTACGTTTACCCTCAAACCTGACGAGGATGTCATGGGCGCGGTGAAGGGGCTGTTGGAAAAGCTGAGTGAAGGCGACTAAGTGGATATTGAGGTGAACGTGGAAGTTCAGTCGATTATCTGGCTCGACGTATTTGTCGAGAAAATTTGGCGAAAACATCATGTTCACATGGAGGAGGTTGAGGAGGTTCTCTACGGGAGCCCGCGGATCAGAAGAGTAGCTCGCGGAGATGTCGCTGGGGAAGATGTCTACTCGGCTACGGGACAAACGACGGGAGGACGATACCTCATCATTTTTTTTGTTCTCAAAGTAGGAGCACGCGCGTTGGTTATCAGTGCTCGTGACATAAAACCAAAAGAGCGACGCCAATATGTCAAAAAGTAAAAAGGAACCTATCCCGAAACACTTTGCTACGTTAGAGGAAGCCGGAGAATTCTGGGACACTCACGACCTTGGAGAGTATTGGGATCAGACTGAGGAAGTAGCAATGTCGTTTCACCTCAAGCGCAAACGACATCTGCTCGCCGTTGAGCCGGGACTTGCCCGCGCCTTGTACGAAGCCGCAACCGCCCGGGGAGTCAGCACGGAGACGATGACCAATTTATGGCTTCACGAGAGGCTGGCAAAAGAAGGGGAAGCACCGTAACCAAAACATCCGCACGGCTGCGTAATGCACCTCCTGTGACAGACCCGACTGAGGGAAGGGCGGAGTCCGAAAGAAATGTCCTCCGGCTTTGCCCCGGAGGACATTTCTTCCCCCTAGACTACAAGAGCCTTATAAAAACTACGCTTCCATCCCTTCCACTC
>JABFSC010000097.1 GCA_013140885.1 Deltaproteobacteria bacterium
CCCCTGTTTTTAGTTCTTATACTTCGGCTCCGTGCAGTTCCCGCACACCCACGGATACGTCCAGTTGGCGACTTTCTTGGCGCTATCGGGGATGAACGGACTCCACGCCTGCGCCTTGATTGGCCCCGGGGTTTTCCACACGATCTGGAACTGTCCATCTTCCTGCACTTCGCCGATGAGCACCGGCTTATGCAGATGATGGTTTTCCGCGTCCATCTGAATCTCAAACCCCGACGGCGCTTTCACTTTTTGATAGCCAATCGCCTGCCGCACCGCGCCAATGTCCGTCGTGCCCGCCTGGGCCACCGCCTGTGCCCACATCTTGATGCCGATGTACGTCGCTTCCATTGGATCGTTGGTCACGCGCTTGTCGCCACCCGGCAGGTTGTGTTTCTTGACATAAGCTTTCCACTTGGCGATGAACGCCTTGTTTTCCGGAGTGTCCACCGACATGAAATAGTTCCACGCCGCCAAATGGCCGACCAGCGGTTTCGTGTCAATCCCACGCATCTCCTCTTCGCCCACCGAGAACGCCACGACCGGCACATCCTCCGCCTTCAATCCTTGATTGGCGAGTTCTTTATAGAACGGCACATTCGAGTCGCCATTGATCGTCGAAATCACCGCCGTGCGTTTGCCGGTGGCGAACTTCTTCACGTCGGCGACGATGGTCTGATAGTCACTATGACCAAACGGCGTGTACTGCTCCATGATATCCGCGTCGGCCACACCCTTCGAGGTCAAGAAATACCGCAGAATCTTGTTGGTCGTGCGCGGGTAGACATAGTCCGTTCCCAACAAAACAAAGCGTTTCGCTCCACCTCCTTGGTCACTCATCAGATACTCCACCGCTGGGATCGCTTGTTGGTTTGGCGCGGCCCCCGTGTAGAAGACGTTGTACGACGACTCTTCTCCCTCATACTGCACGGGATAAAAAAGCAGACCGTTCAGCTCCTCGAACACCGGCAGCACCGACTTGCGCGACACCGAGGTCCAGCAGCCAAACACCACCGCGACCTTCTCCTTCTGAATCAACTCCCTGGCCTTCTCCGCGAAGAGGGGCCAGTTCGAGGCCGGGTCCACCACGATGGGCTCGATCTTCCGCCCCAAGACGCCACCTTTCTCGTTGATCTCCTCGATGGTCATCAACGCCACGTCTTTCAATGACGTTTCACTAATCGCCATGGTCCCACTCAACGAGTGCAGAATCCCAACCTTGATCGGCGGGTCGGCGGCGGTGGCTTGCCCCACCGCCCACAGCCATACGCTAAGGACGGCTATCGTCACGAGCGAGCGACTTTTCCCATGACAGGGTTTGTGATGTTCACGCTGTATCATTGTCATTTTCCCCTTTCCGTTTGTTGCTAGAATAAAAATTGTGTCTGCACCCGTAACAGATGATCCCCGCGATTCCCGCCGGAAAATGTATCCGTATCAATGAAGCTATAGTCCATTTGCAGTTTGACGTTATGTCCGTAGAGGTAGTAGTTGAGCCCAGCGGTGTACTCCATGATGTCGCCCCGCACGGTTGGATTGTTCGAGCGTGCGAAATCCACTCCAGACACACGCCCGGACAACTCCCATCGTTCCGGCACGAGATAAAACCCGGCTTGCGCATAGTAGCCCCAATCCTCGCCACTCTTCCGGCCCGCGGCCTTGAAGTTGTTGTGCCGAAAATGCCCGGCGGCTTGGAGGGAAAACCGATCCCAGCGGAAACCAGCATCAAGGGTAGCGTTGGTGGTACGGTCGCCCGGCAGAACGTTCTGAAAGTTGGACGCTTCGTCAATGGGGTTGAACGCGCCAGCGGCACCAATGGAGAGTTGCGGGGCGCTCACCGGCGTCGGCGAACTTTCCAGGTATCCATACGGTTCAAGAATGTCGACTTCCACGCGACCGAGCCAGGCCAGTTCGTCACCAATGTTTTGCTGTCCCCCCGCGTCGAGCGCGCGGATACTATTTGTGAGCGCGCCGTCGAAAGACACGGGACCAATCTTTCCACCCGCATGCGTGCCAATCGCGCGTTGCAGGTTGAAGGCGTAGTCCGCCGCCGAGAGATCGGAAAACAGGAGATTGCCAGGATGCGTGTAGAACTGACGACTATAGGGCAGGATGAAGCGTCCAGCCTGGAGCGCGAAATCCGGCGAGAAGTTGTACTTCATCCACCAGTCGAGCGCGCTCACACGATTGCTATTGCCAAAGGTGCTGGCTTCATACTGCATGAAGTAGGTCACATTGGGGTCAAACACATGGCCAGAAAAAGCAATCCGCGCCAACGCCACATCAAAGTTGTGATTACTCTTGCCTTTCTCAGGCTCGAAAAACGTGTAGCGCACCTGCCCAAAACCATTCACCCGTAATGAGAAACTGTCATCATCCGTCTTGACGTAGAATCCTCCATCATAGATGTCCTTGGCGGTGATCCCACGCCGTAACGCGCCATCGCCCTTTGTGTAGCCAGCCTCTAGCCCCGTGGTCGGTCGTGCTTTCTCCTTTCCTTCCAACTCCAACAGCCGTTTCTCCATCGCTTCCATCAGCCGGCGCTGCTCCGCCATCTGCTGACGAAGCAGCGTAATGTCTTCCTTTTGAGCAAGCACCGGTTGGTGCGCGCACACCACCACCAGCGCACTCAACAAGAGCGTTTTCCATCTCCCGCTTTTCATTCAATCCTCCCTAACGTGTTTGTGGGCCCCAGTCGGAGAGCAACCGTTGTGCCACCCACACTTTCTTGGTGGGGACATGCCGATCAACGGAGAACGAGTCTAATCTCAATAATAACTTACGGAGATTGCGCGGTCCGTCGTCATCATCCTGAAAAGACCGTGCTGCCTACAAATGGGGCAACATGGGGAGGCAGCGCTTACTTTGTGGGCATTATTAGCGTATGTAGCCTTGGTTTCGATAGAAATTGAACTCTTTGGAGAGGGTGAACTTCGGCGGAATTCTTGCGTGCGAACGGCGCGCCGCTGATTTTTTCCCAGGCAGGAGCAGACATGATTCCAGGTGAAATTCTTCCCACCACTGGCGAGATCACATTGAACGCGGGGCGCCCCACAACCACGGTGACCGTACTGAACACGGGCGACCGCCCCGTCCAGATCGGTTCGCATTATCACTTCTTCGAGGTGAACCGCGCGTTACGCTTTGATCGTGCGGCGACGTTTGGGCTGCGGCTCGATATTCCCGCGGGCACGGCGGTGCGGTTT
>JABFSC010000055.1 GCA_013140885.1 Deltaproteobacteria bacterium
CCGATCTTCGCCATCGCCCGTGTCGCGGGCTGGCTGGCGCACTGGGCGGAGCAGCTCCGCAACAATCGCATCTTCCGACCTGACCAAATCTACACCGGCACGCATGATGTGCCGTATGTCGCGATGGGGCAGCGGTAGCCACGGGGACAAAAAGGCGGGGGCAAGGGGGAAATGGTTAAAAGGGGAAACGGGAAAAGGGGGAGGACAAATCGCAGCCGAGTGATTTCCCCTTTTGACCCTTTGCCCGTTTCCCCTCTTCCCCGTTTTACCGCGCTCGGACTTCTGGATTGGCGCAATTCACCGGCATTTCCCCGCGCCGCAGCCGGTTGATATTCTCCCCCACTTTTTTCGCGATCCCCTGTAAACTCAAGTCCGTCGCGCCGCCGATGTGGGGCGTGGCGACGACATTGTATGAGAAGATCGGATCAGCCGGATCAAACGGCTCTTGCCAAAAGACATCGAGTCCGGCTCCCGCGATGCGACCGTCCTTGAGCGCGGCGAGGGTCGCGTCGTAGTCGAGCACCGGGCCGCGCGCCACATTGATGATGAACGCGCTGGACTTCATGGCCGCATACTCGGCCTGGCCAATCATGCCGCGGGTGTCATCGTTCAACGGCGGCGCGACGATCACGTAATCGGCTTGCGATAACACCTGATGGAGGGCATCCAGGGTGCCATGAAAATCGACCGGGACATCGCCCGCCTTGGGGCCGCGTTTGGAGACGGCGAGGACTTTCATTTCCAGTGCGCGTAGCCGGTGCGCCAGCTCCTGCCCAATCCCCCCAAAGCCGATAATCGCCGCCGTGCGCCCCTTGAGGGTGATGCCCATGGGCGCGCCGAATTTGCGTTGCTTGAGGTTCTCTTGGGCTTGGGGATATTTGCGCGCCAACGCGAGCATGAAGAGGAGTGATATTTCCGCGACCGATTCGGCATTGCCGGTGCCCGCGCTCGGCACATTGGCGACGTAGACCCCGGCGCGCGTGGCGGCGGGAATATCGACGGAATCGAGCCCGGCCCCGTACTGCTGCACCATCCGCACCGACGTCGTCTCGAACGCGGCGGCGGGAACGGGCGAAATGGTGGGAATCAGCACATCGGCCTGGCGCGCGACGTCCGCGACTTGAGTGGGGGCGCAGGATAAAATCTCATCATCCGGCAGCTCGCGCTGTAAGAGGCTGATGATACCCGTCAAACCTTCACGACAAAAATAGATACGCATGGTCGGTTCCCTTGATCCTTTGTGTAGAGTGGCAAATAATGCGTCGGCTCTCTCGGCCCGCAACATCAACAGGAGGCGTCACTATGGATTACAGTCGTTATCATTACCTCAGCGTCGAACGCAAGGAGAAAGTGCTCGTGGTCTCGCTGAACCGCCCGGAGTCACTCAATGCGATCAATGCGGCTCTGCACACGGAAATCTCGCAAATTTTCGGAGACATCGCCCAGGATCAGCAAACCGAAGTGGTCGTGCTGACCGGCAAAGGGCGCGCGTTCTGCGCCGGCGGGGATATCAAGTGGTTTCAAGACATGACCATGCCGCAGCTTGACGCGCTTTTCATTGAGGCGCGCAAAATTATCATCGACATGCTCGAAGTCGAACAGCCGATCATCGCCGCGGTCAATGGACCCGCGACGGGGTTGGGCGCGACGCTGGCGTTGTTTTCCGATGTGATCTTCGCGGCGGACAATGCCAAGATTGGCGATCCGCATGTGCGGGTTGGCGTGGTGGCTGGCGATGGGGGCGCGGTGATTTGGCCGTGGCTGGTCGGCGCCGCCCGCGCGAAGGAATTTCTCATGACCGGCGATATTATCTCCGCCGTGGAAGCCGAGCGCATTGGACTCATCAACCATGTGGTGCCCGCGGACCAACTGATGGACAAGGCGATGGCGCTGGCGACGCGGCTGGCGAATGGACCAACGAAAGCGATTCGGTGGACGAAAGTCTCAGTCAACAAAATTCTCCGTGATACGGCCAATCTGGTGCTCGACACGTCGCTGGCACTTGAGAAACAATGCTTTTCGACGGAAGATCACAAAGAAGCGATCCGCTCCTTTGTCGAAAAGCGGGAGCCGAAGTTCACGGGAAGATAGGCTCCACGACGTATTATGAAAACTCCGCTTGCACGTCCTCCCAGTATCACCATCGCCGCCCTCCTCATCGCGTTCTACGCGGTGATGGTGATCCTCTGGGACCTCATCGCGCCGTTTGAGCGACCGTATGCGCAAGGGCCAGTGACGGTCGTCCTTGGTTTTCGTGTCTATGGCATAGCGGCGCAACTCGTGCATGTCCTCCAACTGGGGGTGGCGCTCGCTCTGGTGTACGGGCTCTGGACGATGCAATGGTGGGGCTGGCGGCTGGTGATTGGGGTAGTGGGCTACATGGTCCTTTCCGTCTCGGTGTGGGTCTCGTTCTACCAGGAGTATGAGCGTATCGGCTTCGCCTTTTTCTACGTGATTGTCGTGAATGTGCTCTTGGCGCTGACCTTTCCGCATCGAGAGAAGTTTGGAGACTAAAACAGGAGACAGGGGACGGAAGACGGGAGACGGGGGATGGGGGATGGGAGTGCATAAACATATTGTGAGATAAATGTCCAACGGGTGACGTCCTCCCGAACCCCGTCCTCGGTCTCCGGTCCCCCGTCTCCCGCATAAGGAATCCGTATGACAACGCAACATAACGAACTGAGTTCTTTTTTTGATTTTTCCGGCAAGACCGCGCTGGTGACCGGGGTCCTCGACGAACACTCGATTGCCTGGCCCATCGCCAAGTATCTGAATGATGGTGGCGCGCGTATCGCCTTGTCCATCCAACGGAAGGCGGTGCGGCGGATGATGGGCTCGACACCGCAACAACTCAACAACCCGTTGATTGTCGAATGTGATGTGTCGCGGGATGAGGAGATCGAACGCATGTGCACGGAAGTCGGCCAGGCGTTTGGCCATATCGACTTTCTCATTCACTCAATCGCCTACGCGCCACCGCAGACGTTTGAGAAACGGTTCGTTGAGGTGGGCCGTGACGATTTCAAGCTCGCGCTTGATATTAGTGCCTACTCGTTGATCGCGTTGGCACGTGGCGTGTTGCCGTTCATGCAAGACGCCGGTGGGAGCATTCTGGCCATGACCTATTACGCCAGTGAGAAAGTGATTCCTGGGTATCAAGTGATGAGCGTGGCCAAGGCGGCGTTGGACAGTATCATTCGCAATCTGGCGTATGACTTGGCTCCGCATCGGATCCGCGTCAACGGACTCTCGCCTGGTCCGACCGCGACCAAAGCGGGCACGTCCATTCCCGGCTTCTCCATCATGCAGAACCACATGAAGGCATACGCACCATTGCGTGGGGAAATTCAGAACGCGGATGCCGGCAAAGCCGCGCTGTTTCTCTGTAGCCCGCTGGCGGAGAAGATTACCGGCGAGATCGTGCACATCGACGGTGGGTACAATATCTTGGGGATGACGATTTAATGGCCAGCATAGCCTCTCACCATAATGAGGACCGCTGATGACCTCATTGCAATAGGGAAAATGCCTCAACCCGAAAATGGATCACTATTGTTACACCGTCGGCTTGATGTTGTGGTTGTGGCGGAACAGATTGGTGGGATCATACTTGTTCTTCAGCGCCACCAGTCGGTCGTGATTCGAGTAGGGAGCGTCCCACTCCAGTGTTGTATTAGGCGTCGCTTGATTCCTTGTGATCGCTGAACATTGCTGGCTCGGGAGACAAAACAGACTTCGGGTCGTATTTCTGCTTGGCTTTTGAGAGCCGCTGCCACACGTTGGGCCCAAAGTGAGCCTTCCATTCTTCATGTGAAAGGACCATTGAGTTGGGCACATTACGCTTTCCTCCCAACTCTGTCATCTTTGCAAGGAGTGCACGGTTACTCGCCAGCACCGCCGAGAGCGCAGCCTGATCACCAGGGTCCACGCTGCGGAACAGCCACACGGAAAACGCCTGCTCCTCGGTGGGCACCGTGAACAGCGGACACGTAAAGCGACGGGTGTTGAGGGGAGAGCAGCTAAATGTTTCCACCCCGTTCGTCTGTGGTAATCTGGCCCTCTCCGGTGACAGCGCAAAGATGTGAGAGAGGTATTCTTTGGTGGCCGAAGCCGGAATGTACAGCGTAAGGTATGGGCTGGGACGGTTGATGGGCTGGGTGGCATTCCGAGCTTCAAACCGGTACAGGTACTCCCGATAGGTCATCGACACTGGCGCCGTGGCGGAGGCAAATTGTAAACCAGCCTCCAGCGCCGCAAGGTTTGGCTCAGTCGGGGGCGAGAAGAACTGTCCCACCTCAATGGTGAAACTCCACTTCCCCTCCTGATTGCGGCTCATCAGGCCGCGCTGGCTATTGAAGCGACCATCGGCCGCTATGCGCAATTGATCCTTGAGGTAGTTGTCGAGATCGGTGTAGAGCAGGTTGTGGAGCATAACATGGCTAGGGGCAGGGATAAGTGGAATTCGCGCGCGCACGATGATTCCGCATTGGCCCAGGCCTGCCAGCACCATGTTGAACAGCTCGCTCTCGTGCGCGGGCGAACAGGTGACCAGGCGGCCGTCGCCCGTGACGACATCGAGTTCGGTGACGTTGTCCACCTGCGCGCCGTACCGGTGGCTCGTGCTGCCGTGCCCACCCACGCTGAGCGTTCCCCCCACGGTGAGGGCCATGCACGTTGCTGGGAACACTCGGGGGGTCAGTTCCTTAGGGAGCGTTGCGGTCGCTACCTCCCCCCAGAGAGCGCCACACTGCGCATCCACACTCTCCAGGGTGGGCGTGTGCACGGCACCGAAGGTGCTCGAATCAATAACGATACCTGCCTCGGCTTGGGTTTGGCCATACGGTGAGTGACCTTGTCCCTTGATAGCGATTTTGAGTGCGTGCTGATTCGCGTACTGCACCATCGTGATGACGTCCTGAACGGAGCCCGGTCTGAGCACCGCCGCGGGGAGCCGATGAAAGAGGTTGCCCCGATCGACGGCGATCGCTTGCCGGGATACTTCATCGAACAGCAACGCGCCGTCCAGTTTCGGGATACTCTGAAACGAAGGCGTCTGGACTTGCGCCTGCGTGACCCAGGAGCGTACGCTGAGGTCAAACCCGGCAATGGTTGCCCCGCCTGCTACTGCCGCCAGTTTGATAAACCTTCGACGGGATAAGTGCTCTTCCATGTTCTCCTCCTACGCTGACCGAAGCCGATACTTCTCGTAGACAGCACGCGAAACTGCGTAAGTACGAGCGCCTAACGCTCCGCCGCCGCCCAACTGTGTCCTCTCACGTTCACCCAGAACCGCAAGCGGACTGCGGTCGGCCTGGAGGCGAGTGTCAAGCCCTCACGTCAATGTCTCGGCTGAGACACCCACCTTCCTGACGCGACACTTCTGGGAGCGGTGCGGAACCGAACCGCTGATCGGATCAATGGCTGCGTTGGGAACGAGCAGGTTGGCGTTGGCCCCCTCCGGCCCGAAGGGGTCGTAACCGGGCAGTCCCAACTCTTGGCAACCCTGCCACCAGCCGTGTGGCGTGGCGACGACTTCGGGATGGAGCGAATCTCTGAACTTCGCCTTGAGTTTCACTCGTCCTGTGGACGTCTCCACTATGATCCATTCACCATCTGTGATTCCCGCGGCTGTGGCTGTGAGCGGATGGATCTCCAGGAATGGATCGGGCACCGGGCGTCGTAGACGTGGGATGTTGCGGTGTTGCGCATCGCAGAATTGCACCACCCGGAAGCAGGTGAGCACCAGCGGGTGCTCCTGAGTGGCATCGGGACCATGCGTAAGATTCTCCGCCGACTCTTGCGGCGTCGGCAGTGGGTCGTAGCCAGCTTTCGCAAACGTGGTCGAATACATTTCGATCTTGCGCGTAGGGGTCTGGAACCCCAGAGGTTGGCCAGTCTGCGGATCAATCTCGGCATATTTCTGGTAGCGAGTCCGCGCCGCAACCCGCATGCCCATCGGATGCGCTCGCAACTGTCGCACGGTCAAACCTGAGGGTGCCAGTTGATAGTTGAAGGCGGCCTCAATATCGCCGTGAAAGAAATGTTCGCCCACTCCAAGTCGTGTGGCCAAGTCAAAGAGGATCTCCAGGTCTGAGCGTGACTCATGCAAAGGGGGAATCACACGCGGCCTAAGCTGAACCCACGTCGCGGTGTCCTCTGCGGTCTGGAAGGAGGGCATGAGAGCCTCGCGTTCCCAGCACGTGCAGGCAGGCAGGAGCAGATCGGCGAGAACAGCGCTGGGATTGCAAAACATATCCACGTGCACGTAGAAGTCCAAGGCCTCTAAGGCCGCCTTGCCCCGCAACGAATCACCGTTACTGATCAGTGGGTCGCTAGCGAACGCGACCAACGCCTTCACGGGGTACGGACGCTCGGTCAGAATGGCGCGATAGACCTCGTAGGCTTGCACGATGCCTGGGTTCACTGCTGGCCCGAGCGGACGCGCGCCCGCACCGAGCCGTTTGGCTGTCTGCTCGGTCGCGAGCAGATGCTGCCCCATGAGGAAATTCGTGGGCGTGCTGGCGAAGAGTACGTTGCTGCCACGCTGATCGAACTGCCCGGTGAGGGCGTAGAAGCAATTGACCGCCCGGTTGATCTGCATAGCCTCGGTGTGCTGTTCGAGCCCGACCCAACTGAAGTAGCACGACGGCTGCTCGGTGGCGAACATCCGGGCAGCTTGGCGTACCTCATTAGATGGAACCCAAGTGATTTGCTCTGAGCGCTCTGGGGCATACTGAGCCGCCAGCTCCTTGAGCAAATCAAAAGCAGGCCGACACTCCACGGTTCTCCCATTGGCGAGCGTCATGGGAAAGATACCAACGAGCGCGGGCTCTACATCCTCTTGTTCATACCCACGCTCGGCACGATACCCCACTGGACTCCCACTGCGGTCATTCCAGACCACAAACGACTCCACGTTCCCTGACGAGGTAAGGTCCTGCATCGTCAGCAGTTGCTGGGTATCCGCCCGCACCAGGAAGGGGCCGTTCGTCCACTGGCGAACGAAGCGTTCATCATAGAGCTGCTCCTCCAAGAGCACGTGCGTCATGGCGAGAGCCAAGACGCCGTCGCTGCCGGGTCGGACTTGCAGCCACAGGTCCGCTTTCTCGGCCAGGTTCGTCTTGCGTGGGTCAATGACAATGAGTTTTGCTCCGCGCGCTTTGGCCTGGCTGATGCGCGCGGCAACGGCGGGCCACGACGCCTGGGGGTTAAAGCCCCACAGCAGAATACAGCGCGCGTGATCGTAGTCCGGGAACGGCGTCGCCACGCCATAGGTATACTGCGACCCGATCATGCGATTCCACAGACAGATATGCGCAGTACCCATCCAATTGGGGCTGCCGAAGGCGCTGGCTAGGCGCACCAGCCATTGAAAATAGTCGCTGGTGCCTGTACCGCTCGGTGTCCCACCGCTAAAAACCACCGCCTCGGCTCCGTATCGCGCTTTGATGTCGAGGAGCCGAGAGACCGCCAGTGTCATCGCTTCCTCCCACGAGATCCGTACCCAGCCGGGGTCGGGCTCTCCCTTGGGGCGGGTGCGCTTCATGGGATATTGGAGGCGGTCAGGTGAGTAGACGATTTCAGGGGCGGCTGTCCCCTTGACGCAGATACACCCATTGGGGTGCTCCGGGTCGGTGTTCACCTGCGTAAAGATCCCGTCCTCGACCGTTGCAAGGACACCACAGCTGGACACACACATTGCGCAGTAGGTGTGCAGTTGTTTGATGGTCATAGAGATATCCTCCTTCCCCTGGTTTGTGCAGCGTGAAGAGACCTATTGATGATCGGCTTTCGCCCGTTGGATCGTCCCCTCTCTTTTCACGCCCAGCCGCTATGATGAGCCTTCCCACAGCGCACTTCTCCTTTTTCATGGCACGCGTGATTGGAGTGATCTGTTTCAAATCAAGGGCCTAACCTGTACTGTACAAAGCCTGTTCTCCACGAACGGACAATAGCCTCTATGCTACAGCGAAGTCTTTTAATTTCTTTGTAATTTTCTTTTAATTTCTTTGTGGCTCTGCTAAGAGCGGACCTATATGCCGTCCGCGCAACAGGTACGCTTTGCTCATTTTCGTTTAGATCTCGCCAACGAGCAGCTTTGGCGTGGGGACAAACCCGTTTCCTTGCGCCGTCAAACCTTTGCCGTGCTGTGCTATCTGGTGGAGCGCGCGGGGCAAGTGGTCAGCAAGGCAGTGTTGCTCGAGGCGCTCTGGCCGGGCGTCTACGTGACTGACATGGCGCCGATGATCTGCATCCGCGAGCTGCGCAAGGCACTAGGCGATGATGCCCGTGTCCCACAGTTCATCGAGACCGTGCATCGACGGGGATATCGGTTCATCGCCCCGCTCAGCTCCGCGCCACCAGTAGCCAGTAGTCAGTATTCAGTATTCAGTAGCCACTCCTCTCCACCAACCCCTAGCACCCAACACCCAGTCCCCACCCTGGTCGGTCGAGAGACTGAACTTGCGCAACTGCACACGTGGTTAGCCAAAGCGTTGCACGGCGAGCGGCAAGTAGTCTTCGTGACCGGCGAGGCCGGGATAGGCAAGACTACGCTCGTCGAGGCCTTTTTGTCGGGAGTTCGCAGTGACGAAGCGTCCGGAGTGCAAAATGCAAACCCCCGAACTCCGGGCCGCGAACTGCCAACTCCCGGCCCCTGGATCGGGCGGGGGCAGAGCGTGGAGCATTATGGCGCCAGTGAACCGTACCTGCCCGTGTTGGAAGCGTTGGGCCGATTGGGCCGCGGACCAGACGGGGAGCATTACATTGCCGTGCTACACCAGTATGCGCCGACCTGGCTAGTGCATTTGCCTGCGCTGGTCAGTCCGGCTGAGCGGGGGCAACTCCAACGAGAAGTACAGGGAGCAACCTCGCAGCGGATGCTGCGAGAGATGGCCGAGGCGCTTGAAGCGCTCACGGCTGAACGCCCTCTCCTGTTAGTGCTGGAAGACCTGCACTGGAGCGATGTCTCGACGCTGGACTTACTGTCCGTCGTAGCGCGGCGGACGGAGAGGGCACGGCTGTTCATCATTGCCTCCTATCGACCCGCGGAGGTGTTAGGCAATGGACACCCTCTGCGGACGGTCACGCAAGAATTGCACCTGCATAAGCAGTGCGAGGAGCTGCGGTTAGGATTGCTGAGCGAAGAGGACGTCACGGCCTACCTGAGAAAGCGGCTCTCGGTAGGGGCGCACAGCCGTGCGCCCTTCCAACGGTTGGCCACTCTCCTTCACCGCCGCACTGACGGTAATCCGCTCTTTCTCGTCAGCGTGGTCGAGGACCTAGTCACCCAGGGCGCGCTCGTCCAGGACAATGAGAACTGGACGCTGCAAGAGGAAGGAGCAACGATCGAGAGGAGCGTGCCTGAGAATATCCGCCAACTGGTGGCCCGGCAGGGGGAACGGTTGTCTCGGGCAGCGCAGCACATCCTGGAAGCCGGGAGTGTGGCAGGGGTGGAGTTTTCGGCGGCGGCGGTGGCGGCAGCGCTAGCCTGGGATGTGGCAGACATTGAGGAGCAGTGTGCAGCCTTAGCCGGGCGCCAACAGTTTTTACGGCCGGCAGGAATTGCCGAATGGCCCGATGGCACAAGAGCGGCGCGCTATGGGTTTCTGCATGCCCTCTATCAACAACTCTGGCACGAGCGGGTGAGTGTGAGCCAGTTACAGCGTTGGCACTTGCGGATCGGCGAGCGCAAGGAGGCGGCATATGGCAAGCGAAAAGATGAGATTGCGACCGAGCTGGCAGTGCATTTTGAACAGGGGCGTGACTACCGTAGAGCCGTGCAGTATCTGCATCTCACGGGAGAAAATGCCACTCGACGGAGCGCTCATAGGGAAGCGATCACCCTCCTCACCAAAGGATTAGAGTTGCTCAAGACGCTGCCAGACACACCTGAACGCCAACAGCACGAACTCTCATTGCAAATTGCCCGGGGAGTGGCGTTCTCCGTGACAAACGGGTATGCGGCGCCGGAGGTAAAGCAGACCTACACACGGGCGCTGGAACTCTGCAGGCAGGTGGGAGAGACTCCGCACTTCTTTCGGGTGTTACGGGGGCTATGGGTGTCCGCTGTGGTACGGGCAGAGTATCAGACCGCACGGGAGTTGGCGGGGCAGTGTCTCGTCTT
>JABFSC010000310.1 GCA_013140885.1 Deltaproteobacteria bacterium
AGTCCCTTCCTTGTTCTTACTAGTGCCCGACCCCTGTCCTCCTCCCTACCGATCCCTGATCCCCGTACCCCGTTCCCCGTTTTCCTGATCCCCAACCCCTGTAACCCGACCCCTGATTACGCCGCTTTTTTCCGCTGTTCAAAGGACGGATTTACGGCGGGCGTCGGGATCAACGTCCCCAGCACCCAATCCGCCAACGGCAGGACCACATTCAGGTTCTTAAACGCATAGAGATGATGCACGTGGTGGTGGGCGTTGAGCCAGCGGAAGACCCAGGTACGTTCCAGCCAGCGGTCTTGCGGGACGTGCATGCACCAATGCAGGTACTCATAGAGAACGTAATCCGCGATCAAGGCAAGCAGTCCACCCGCGAAGGTCGTCCAGCCAAAAAAATACGCGGCGATGAACAGCAATGGCGACTGCACGAGCAGGAGCGCAGGCGCGTTCCACCAAGCGAACGTGACTTTTTCGAGATCTTCCTCGCGTTGGATGTGATAGGAATAATCGGCGCGAAATAGTCCGTGATGCGTGAGCGCGTGGGCGGTGAACGGATAGTTCCAGATCGGCATGTGCATCAAGTATTTATGCAGCACCCATTCGAAAAAACTTGAATACGCGAAAAATACACAAAAACTTCCACAGAAAACCAAAAGAGTGGTCAAATGTTCTACCTCGCTTTCTTTCTTCGGGTCTTAATGGGGATCGGTGTTTTCTGGAAAACCTGAAGGAGGGAAATCGCGGCTGTGCGCGGCCCCGGCTTTATAATGAAAAACTTCGGGCCTCGCAACGCCCCATCTTCTCCCGCGCAAACTCTGGATAGCTCCGCGCCATTTTTTCCTTGACCACCGTGCGGAGCACCCGCAATTCTTCTTCCGTCGGCACGGGGTTCGTGTGAACGGCTGGAGCGAGAGGCAACGGAAAGCCCGTGTTCGCTTGCACATCTTCAACCGAGGAGCCAGGCTGCACACGGTCGAGAGTCCACGCGCCCACGGCTTTGTCCCAGCCCAGCACAGCTTTTGGTGTCACCACTAACGCCGGGCCGCCTTCTCGATACACGTTCTCTGGGGTGACCCCGGCGGCGGTGACGAAATCCACTTTCTCGACAAAGACCCGCCGCGTGTGTTGATCGCGAAAGAGAATGACACGATGCGCCATGTAGTAAAGCATCGCCGATCCGTAGGCTCCGGCCATTCTCACGGTCGGTTTGGTGTACTCGCCGATGACATGTAAATTGAAATTGCCGCGCCGATCAATCTGCATTCCGCTCAGGAAGAAGAGGTCCAACTCGCCGCGCTGGGCCAAAAAATGTAGCTCGCTGCTCCCCGCCGGAAATGGGTAATACTCGTCACTGTCAAGAATGATCAGCGTGATATCGGGAGTGTATAATTGTTCCGCCAAGATGCAGCCCGCCGCCGGAATCGGAGAGACCGCACCGACACCCACCGTCTCCCCATCACGCACTTCGCGCGCGATCGTCACGGCCATCAGTTCTTCGGGTGTCCAAGCAATTGGCTGAGACATGCGCTTATCTCCGGTGCTCACGAGCGGCGGCGTCAACTCGCTCAAGATACTCCGCGTGGTCGCGCACGCCGTACACGTACCGTTCAAGATACCGTTGGAACCCATCGGCGCTCTTGGCTGCTTCCAGATACTCCTGGCAATGGTCCTCATCGCGATCATACACAACGCCAAACCCACAGGGATGCGCGCCCAACGGCACCTGCGCGACCACATCGACATCGAGAGCGGGCAGAAACGTATCATCGCCAACCGCACGACGGCTCAGCTCGCCATCGACGATCTCTTCCGCGGTCACGATGACCCGCCGAGCCGCGCGTGCCATCATCAGATCATCGCGATGGCCCGGTGTGATGGCATTGCCCCAATGGTCGGCTTTCAGCGCGTGAAACACCGCGACATCTGGGCGAATCGGCTGGGCGACAACGACTCGCTCGCCAGGGTTGAACGGGTTCTCTTGCACCAATAAATCAGGGCGATACGTGAGAATGTCGCTATGCAACAGTCCACGAACGGCGAGAAACGGAAGTCCCATCGATCCAGCCTGGATCATGCTGTAGAGCACCCCTCAGGTCGTGTCCTTCATCTTGATGAGTCCCGCCCGGACCGCGCGTTGAAAGTTGGGGGCCGCGCCATACACACTCAACGCGCAGGAGCAGGTTTCGTACTCCGCGATTGCCCCCGCGCCAATCAGTAAATCCGCGTTCAAGCCTCCGCCGGTGAGCGTCACCAAGCGCAGGGGTACGATTCTTCGACCAATGATCGCGCGCAGAAAGGCCATCGGGGCATTGTCCACCGTTGAGGAGGTCAAGCCGATGAGATCGCCGGTTTTGACACTGGTCGCCGCTCTTTCGAGGCTTACGAGTTTATCTTTCATAAAGAGGATGCCTTCTCCGCCGTGCGCGGCTCCATATTCATGCCTAGTAAAACTCCCGCGGGTGCAGTAAAAAGGGGCCTCCGAACGGGGCATATAATGGACAATTCCGCATCACCCTACAAAATTTCGCCGACCCAGCTCCGCGAATTATACCAACATGTGTGGTACCACAACCTCAAGATTCCTCTCTTCTACAGCATGTTAGTTGGTTGTGGATACGTGGCGTGGAACACGTCTTCTCCCTTCGTGGAGTGGGCTATGTACGGGGCAATGGGCTATCTGTGGATGAGTATTGTCACGTTCATGCACGACTGCACGCATAGTGTGCTCTTCAAGGCGAGATGGAAGAACTGGGCGTTTGGCATTTTCTCGACCCTACCGATCATTATTACCTTCATCTCGTTCAAGGAAGACCATCTTGAGCACCACCGCTACAACCGCACCACCAAGGACCCCGATGCCTTTACGATGGGAAAACGAACAGCAGCCGATTTTCTCCTGTTTTATTCCTACGTGCTCATCGGCGGCGTGCTCACCATTTTACAGTTCCTCTTGCTCTATCCCGTGCAAAAGTTTCGTGGCGAGAAGCTGGTCATTCATTGCGCGGAGCTCGCGTTACGAGTAGTCGTCTATACTGGGCTCGTTCTGTGGACGATGGAGTTGGGGGTTCTCGATCATTTCCTCAAGCTGTGGCTGATTCCTGGGTATATTTTTTCCCTGCTGAACAGCATGCGGTTCATCGCCGAGCATTACGACACGCCGTGGGAAGCCGGGCAACTCGAAGGCACCCGCACCATTGTGAGCA
>JABFSC010000714.1 GCA_013140885.1 Deltaproteobacteria bacterium
CGGTTCAGCGTTTCTTGCGCATACGCATCCAAAGGGATCGCTTCTTCACTCATCGCTATCATCAGAGGCCTCCAAATCGCTAATCTCCTTACACTTATACACGCTCATCGTGTTCACAGCAGTGGCAGGAGGCCCGCCAACGCGGCGCCGATGGGTTCGTCACCAAAGGGACTCCGCTGGCGGAAGTCGCTCAGCTCCTCCGTGAATTGTTGGGAAACGGGGAGTCTAACGTGATCCGGCCCACTCCCCATCATCCTGTGGCTGAGCCGATGGACTTCGCTATTCTGGTGGTGGACGACCAGGAAGCGGCGCTGGTCTCGACTTGCTTGTTGCTCGAAATGGAAGGGTACCGTGTTCACACCGCAACCAGCGGAACCCAAGCGCTGACACTGTTCCGGCCCGGACAGTTTCAGCTCGTCATCGTGGACTACTTCATGCCGGGTATGAACGGCGAACGGCTCATCCAGGAGATCCGGGCACGGGATACCGATGTCCAGATTATGCTGCAAACAGGCTATTCGGGAGAGAAGCCGCCGCGCGAAATGTTACGCCAGTTAGATATCCAAGGGTATCACGACAAGCTCGACGGCCCCGACCGGCTGTTACTGTGGGTAGAGGTGGCGTTGAAGGCGGCCACGCAACTGCACACGATCCGTGACGCGGAACGGGCACTCGCGGCCTCGCAAGCGCAATTGCGTCGGCTCTCGGCTCGTTTGTTTCGTCTCCAAGAAGAAGAACGCGCCCAGATCAGCCGCGAACTGCACGATCACCTCGGACAACTGCATGCCGCGATCAGCATGAATGCGGCATGGGTCTCCCGCCACTGTCCGCCGGATTTGTCCGCGCTCCAAGAACCATTGCAAGAGACCGTGCAATTGGCACGCGAGGCTCAGCACGCAACACGGACACTGTGTACCCTCTTACGTCCGGGGGAGTTGAATCGCTTGGGATTATCCGCGGCTCTCCAGGAGTATGTGGCGGACTTCACGCGGCGCAGTGGGACCGCAGTGGCATTTTCGTGTCCCACCATTGACTCATCTACGTTGCCTCCGGAAAGCGCGACCACCATCTACCGGATCGTGCAGGAGGCCCTCACCAATATCGCTCGTCATGCCGCCGCGACCGCCATTATGATCAAGGGACAACGGCAACCACGGCAGTTCACCATCACCATCATTGATAACGGCAAGGGATTCCTTGCCACGGCGGACCCGCCCAGTAGTGGCTTAGGCATTGTCGGGATGCACGAGCGCGCCCGGCTCGTGGGCGGGACGCTAGCCATCCACTCCACCCCAGGACAGGGAACGACTGTGACCCTGCGAGTTCCGTTGATCACGGAAGGAGACAATCATGATTCGTATTCTATTGGTGGATGATCATACGCTCGTCCGTCATGGGCTGCGGCGTCTGCTGAGCGACTGTCGCGACATGCAGGTGGTTGGCGAAGCCGGCGGCGGACATGAGGCCCTACGGCTGGCGCGGGAACTACGTCCCAACGTGGTGCTCATGGACCTGTCGATGCCGGAATTGGACGGGATCGAAACGACCAAACGTATCCGGGATGAAGAACTGAATGTCAAAGTACTGATTGTCACCGCGCATGCAAGTAGCGCCTATGCCATCCGGCTCCTCGAAGTGGGCGCGCACGGCTTTATCGGCAAGTGCGCTCCCAGCGACGAGATGATCGCCGCGATTCGCAAAATAGCCGAAGGCGGCTGCTACTTGCCGCAAGCCCTCATGGCGGAACTGCCCCTGCGCTATGCGCGCAGAGAGGAACCGTCCACGCGGTTGGAAGGATTGACGGACCGTGAACTGCAGGTGCTCAAACACTTGGCCGAAGGCGCCAAGTGTCGCGACATCGCCCAGGAACTCCACCTGAGCGTGAAGACAATTGACAGCTATCGCGGACGGTTGCTGAAAAGATTGCGCCTGAACACCACGGCGGACCTGGTCCGCTTCGCCCTCCACCACGGCGTCACCACCGACACCTTGTAACGCACCCCCTCGGAGAATGACCGCCGAAAAGGAGAATATCGATATGGCCATCAAGCAGTTATTTTTCGTAGCGCTCATCCTCGGCACGGTTGGGAGTCACACCGCCACGGTCCACGCGGGATGCGGCTGTGACAAACCCCCACCGACTCCCGCGGCAGCCGTCCCGCACGTCGCCTTTGCCGGGATGCCCGTCACGTTCTTCGACAGTAACATGCACGTGGGTCAGACATGGACCGTCACTTTTGAGCAGCACGGTGCGGCTGTTGGTTCCGTGACCGCCCCAGTTGTGTCGCGCCGTGATCTCACCAATCCGAGTAGTACGACATCGGTTCCGCAGCTCGTCGTCACGCTGCCCGAGCTTCCCGCGGGGCCGACCCGCGCGGTCGTGTCCACCACCGCGACCGGCGCCTCGTTCATCGTGCCGGAGGACAAATTCACCGCGATCGCCAAGCCGGTCATGGTCGCGGAACAAGACACCGATTACTCAGTGGATAACTATGCCACGGGGATCGGCACGGATGGGACCGTCTATGTGAGTGTGGGCGGGCTGAACGGTGTCTGCGAAGCCATGGAGTTCCGGGCGGTCCTCCCGAACTATCCCTTACGGGTGACCAGCATCGCGATCCTCAATGCGCAAGGCTTCTTTATCGACGCGTTACAGGGGCAGAGTGCCCCACATTTTCAACTCGAATCTCAGCAAGGTGCGAGTAGCGACATCTTACATTACTTTCGGCACTCGTTCGCGCAGTATTGCCTCACGCATCTGCCTGGAGGAGCCAAAGAAGTCGATCCGACTGACCCGCACTGGCACCGCGACGGCACGCCGCACGTGGACTACTCGACGCTGATTTTCGCATTCTCCGGCCAGGTCAATGGGACCACGCCGAGCGCTGGCAACGCCGCACTCACGGTGGACTTGGAAACCCAGCTCGGCGACGGCACGAACGCGTGGGAGGTTGAACGTGAAGAAGAGATCACTAGTGGAGATGATGACGATGACGCCGAGGATGGCGATGAGTAAGAAGGTCATGCGCATCAGAAAAGGGCAAGAGATTCGGGATGGGGAAGTGGTCTTTTTCCTCATCCCCAACTCCTAGCCCCCACCCCCTCGTTTCTTCCTTTCCGTTTGAGGTGAAGAAGGCAAATCCAATGATTCCGCCCGTGAGCAGGCAAATGACACGCGACGGCTGCCTGCTTGTCC
>JABFSC010000220.1 GCA_013140885.1 Deltaproteobacteria bacterium
TGTAAACGACTCCTTCGATGAGTTCCGCTTTCTTGAGGTGTGGCATGGCTTCGTAGCGGCGCTCAAACTCTGGCCGAGTGAGGCGGTCGCCATTTTCAAGCGCGGGCACTCTCCGCACCAGCACCGATGTGTGAGTTGCTGTGGATTGAGTTGAGGTAGACATGGGGAAAGATTCTCTCCATTGTGATGAAAAGTCAACGGAGACGGGGCAGATGCGCGATTCGCGACGAGGTCTCAATCCTGGTCTTCAATAACGCCCGCGCGATTTCCCCTACTCCACCCTTCTGTTGCCGCTCTCGCGCTGGTCGCGGCAAACACGGCGGGGACTTTCCCTAGAGTGGGACTTTGTCCATGGGAAATTCTCAGCGTGTATCACTTGGGAGTCTATCGGCCGACATTGGCAGGAGCTGAAGCGCTCGCCCGCGTGGTTATGAGCCAGCAAGAGGTGGCACTGGGGCCTGCACGATATTACTGATGCGTTCATACGTCGGAGCAGCGCCTGGTTGTTCGCGCAGGCCTTTGAGTGACACCTGACAACAGGCATCTTTCGCCGTGAGTGCTTGCCAATCGATGCCCGCATCGGCGGGGATGTCTAAATCCACGGCGACGGAATCGTTGGAGAGGATAAACTCCGATAGGGCACCGGCGATTTTGACGCTGGGCTCGAGCGGAGTGACAACGATGGTTTTGTAGGGGAGGGGGAGTGTCACTCCCGGTTCAAGATCGTAGGAAAGCGTGACGCGGAGGGTTTGCGCGTCGAGTCGTACGAGAGCGACGTTGGTAATCTTGACGAGGGATTTATTTGGCTCTGGCGGAGGGGCGCAGGCGTGGAAAAATAGAGAAAGTATCGCAATGCTGTAGCGGATCTGGGTTATTGTTCGTAGACGGTGTGACATGGCACAAAACTCTGCACGGCACGCATGCAACTGGCAAGGGTGGTGCTTTGTCAGGTTCCCTCTTCTGGTAGTCAGGCCCTGAGTCGGCTTTGTTGCATAAATGCCCAAAAGTCTAGATTTTTCAGGCACTTAACATTTTTTGTCACTTTTTGTAAGTTATTGAAATTACAAGAGTTTCAGGGAATAGTGCAACAAAGCCCCCTGAGTCTGTCAGTTGCTCCGTGTTCGCTGGGCTTATGAAGGTCAAGAATGAACAAGACAGCCTCTTGGTTCTCTTCTCTATCATTACAAGTGACAGAGAATCTTATCGACTATGTTGGGGTTGCGCCTCTTCCATCCCTTGGGAACCGCCCTCTCCTTCTCCCTCTTGCGGTAGACCCGTAGGTGGCGTAATGCCTCCGGGCAATCCCCCTCGTATGGTGGGATCTGGAACGCCTGGGATTGGCATAGGTTTCGCCTTTTTCATACGCTCAGGTGTCCAATAGGAAGGATCTGGCGAATCTTGTTGTGATATAGGAGGACCACTTTCCTCACGCACTGAAGCATTTTCTGTGCGATGAGATTGGGAGTGGCTTGCGGCAGGCTGACATGCAGGAAGGATGAGAAGACTTTTCAAGACGAGTACGCCGGCGACGGAGGTTCTCAGTGCGTGTGAGTTCATCAGGGATCTCCTTTGTGCTCATTATAAGGAAGCACAGAAAGCAAAAAAAGGAGAGAGGAGATGGGACTCTCCTCTCTCCTCTGATGAAAATACCCTTCCGCATTGCACTTGCATTCGGAAGAGTTGCCCAAGGCAGTGACGTCTAAATCCCTTTACAGATTGTTAGCATGAGCTAAGCATAAACGTATGACATCCTCGGAGTCATTGTTATCAGTGGTAACGAATCTAAAAGGAGGCGAGCTCATTTCTTGCCAGAAGACACCACTTGTGGTGGTTGGAGGCGTGTTGCAGTTTACCAGGCAACGCTTGTGGCTATTGACGCCATTCACCCAGTTGCTTCCGGGGTCCGTGGCTATTGAGCCGTCGGTATCGGCAGTTTCAGCCAATCCACCAGTCCACCCTATAACCCAAGGGCCACCGCTTGATCCACCGGTTAAATCGCTACCGATGAGTTTAGAAACCGGCCCGCCGACACGAAAATCATGAGTATACCACTCGGTCGATGCCGTCGTCTGAAGAGTTCCACCATTGAACGGTGCAGCTTGCGGATAACCAAATGTCCGTTCGGCTTGACTCGCAGCAAAGTTCCAAGCGCGTCCTAACGTTCCCGTGACATTGCCGATTTTGTTAGCCACTCTCGTCCCGGTAACGGCAGTGATTAAACAAGAGTAATCGTAATCTGGATCTCCGCCGTTGTGCCATTGAAATGATACGAAGCTGCCAACGACTGACCAGCAGCCTCGCGCTAGATCTTGTGCGCCGTTATTAAAGCTCGGGCAAAATAGCCGATTAACCGCGAAAGTTTGTGTCCCATCCGAATTACAATGTCCTGCTGTAATCAAGGTGCTTCTCCCGATTACTGAAGCAGAACAAACGAAATTTTGACCATTGAGTGTGAAGAATAATTTTCCAACGGTCGATTTGGGATAAGCGTTAATTGGAAGGGCCTCTCTCCACCGCTGAAACGGGCCGTAGGGACCGGTTCTCGGGTTGATGGGTTTAGTGCCATGCATCGAAATCCAATCGCCAGGAGCAGCGCTCTCGGAAAATGCAGATGGAGAAGCGAGGGGGCGTGCGACTGGGTCACAGTCAGTAGTATTTGGACGACAGCCCGGGACGTATCCCGGCACTGCAAGTGCATCGCCTTCCTGACTAGCTGGGGGAGAAGCCAAAGAAAGCGCGGTGACGGGAACCAGGGGAGTTGGCATAGGTTTGGCGTTCGCCATTCGTTCCGGCGTCCAGTAAGACGCAATCGCCTTCGCCTCGACAGTCGCCCCTTCCGAAACAGGACCGTTCTGCGCTTGCACGTTCGTGATGGTTATGACAGACCATAACCCTACGCCGATGATAGCTTTGGAATATCTCATGATTACAGCGCTCCTTAATGGGTGTTTATGGACAGCAAATCCACAATAATTCAGATATTGAAAGAATTTTGTTTTCGTAAGTAAAGCGGTGGGCCACGCACCGCGATAGAATCACTCCTGGGCAGGGGCTGGTGTTTCCAGTGAGCAGGGGGTGGAGTCACATATGCCTCTCTTTTCTTAGTCAAAAAACATTCTCCCACAAACGGACAAGTGAACACAAGCATGATGGAGCACGAACTGAAGGAAGTAAATGACCTAGTGAGGAACC
>JABFSC010000248.1 GCA_013140885.1 Deltaproteobacteria bacterium
GGGGGATGGCGGGCCACTGGTGGGCGGGCAGCACCTCGCCACGGTACGTGCATGCCGATAGCCATGCGCTGGTCTTTCATCCCCAGTATGACGGCACCACCAATCGCACGCTCTTCGTTGGTAACGACGGCGGTCTCTTCAGGACCACGGATGCGCGCGCCGCCGTGGCCACTGGTGCCACGGCCCCCTGTAACACGACCAATGGGAGCGTCCCGTGGACCTCGTTGAACAACGGCTATGGGGTGACCCAATTCTACCACGGGCTTCCCTATCCAGGCGGCACCACCTATTTCGGCGGTACGCAGGACAATGGCACGCTGCGTGGGATGGACAGTGCCGGCGCCAACAGCTGGACCGGCATTCTCGGCGGCGATGGCGGCTATGTCGCTGTCGATCCCGCTAATACCAACATTCTCTATGCCGAGTTCACCGGGCTATCGATCCAGAAATCGACCAACGGTGGCTTGACGTTCAACGCGGCGACGAGTGGGATCACGGGCGATAACGGTTTTCAGTTCATCGCGCCGTTTACGATGGATCCAGGGAATGCCAGTCGGCTGTGGACCGGGGGGTGGTATCTGTGGCGCACGACCAACGCGGCCACGACGTGGAGCCGCGCCAGTGCGATCACGCCCGGAGATGGGGCTGTGAGTGCGTTCGCCATTCACCCGACCGACGGCAACCGAGTTCTGGCTGCCATGAGCGATGGCTACATCCTGCGCACCAGCACGGGCCTGTCAAACACTTCGACCACGACGTGGGCCAACGTGCTGCCCCGGAGCGGCTACGTATCGTCGCTGGCCTTCGATCCCACGAATGTGAACATCGCTTACGCGACGTACTCGACGTTCGGGGGCACGCATGTCTGGCGCTCGACCAATGGCGGCGCGACTTGGACGGGCATCGACGGTACCGGGCTCACCGGCCTCCCCGACGTGCCCGTGCATACGGTGGTTGTCAGTCCGTCGAACCCCGCACGCTTGTATATTGGCACGGACATCGGGGTCTTCTTCTCGCCTGATAACGGGGCCACCTGGGCGACGGAGAACACCGGCTTCGCGTATACCATCACCGAGGGACTGGCCGTCGGCACGGTGAGCGGCGAGGCGCATCTGTTTGCTTTTACCCACGGGCGCGGAGCGTGGCGGGTGTCGCTCACGGACTGTAGTGTGACGTTATCCCCACCCAATCAGACGATCAGCGCCACGGGTGGCAGTGGCAACACCGTGACGGTGACGGCGACGGCAGCTGGCTGTCCGTGGACGGCGACCAGTCACGCGTCGTGGGTGACGATCACTGGCGGCAGCACGGGGGCCGGCACTGGGACGGTGACGTATAGTGTGGCGGCCAATCCCGGGCCGAACCCACGGCGCGGCACCATGACGATTGGCGCAAAGTCGTTCATTGTGTCGCAGGGCTCTCCTGTCCCTGCTCCCTGTACGATTACGATTCCGTCCGGGACGACGTTGGGCAGTGCCGCGGGTGGGGGGAACTTCCAGATTACCGCTTCGACGGCGAGTTGCGCGTGGTCGGTACAGCGTCACGTCGGGTGGATCACCATCACCTCGGCGGTCAGTGGCAGTGGGAATAGCACCGTCACCTACACAGTGACGCAGAACACGACGGGGTTACCACGGGCGGGACGGATCACGGTCAACGGGAAACGGTACACGGTGACGCAGAGTAGCTAAGCGGCGGAACTTCTTGTTCTCACGCGGAGCCTCGGAGACGCCGAGGATGACAGCGGCGGGTTTTCAGGTAGCGGAATCTCTCGGGGTACGATACAAGGCGAGGCATGGCGGAAAACAGCTTGATTCCTGGGGAACGAATTGAGAAGGCGATTTTCGTGCTTCGTGGCCATCGTGTCATTAGAGATGATGGCTTCAAGGTCGCAATTTGCGACCTTGAAGCTGCGGATCAAGGGGAAGGGGAGTCCAGCTCACCGACTTGAGGTCGCAACCTGCGACCTCAAGTCGAGACGGACCTTGGGATATTCATTAGGCGACTCGTTGGTCTGATTTCTCCGTCTCACGTGTTCCCCAGCATAATCCGAAGAAATTTATATTAGGGAGGGAAAAGTTTATGGCGACCGATTCACCGTCCATCAACATGGAAAAAGTAAAAGCCAATGCCGAGCGGGTGCTTGGCTTTCTTGGCGGCGCGCTTGTGTCCGGGATGATCTATCTTGGCGACCGCTTGGGGTTGTATCGCGCGCTGCAAGACGGGGTGCCCGTGACCAGTGACGAGTTTGCGCGCAAGACCGGCCTGCACGAGCGCTGGATTCGCGAGTGGTTGCAAGGACAGGCTTCCGCCGGGCTGATTGACTACAAAGGTGATGGGCGTTTCGCGTTGTCGCCAGAAGGTGCCCTCGTCTTGGCGGAAGAGAATAGCTTGATGTTCCTCGCTGGCGGCTTCTGTGCCTTGCCACAACAAATGGCCGTGTTGGAAAAGCTGCCTGAGTCGTTCCGAACCGGGATGGGGCTCGCGTACGATGAGCTTGGTCCGGAAGGTGCCCGTGGGATCGAGCGCTTCTTGGCCCCGTGGTTCCGCACCCAACTGGTGCCGGTCGCCTTGCCGAAAATTGATGGGCTGGTGTCCAAACTCCAAGCGGGCGCGAAAGTCGCCGACGTGGGCTGTGGCGCGGGCGTGGCCTTGCTTGAGGAAGCGAAGGCGTATCCGCGATCTGATTTTCATGGCTATGAGATTTCAACCTACGCGCTGGCGCGCGCGGCGGAGAATAAAGCCAAGGCCGGGGTGCGCAATGTGACTTTCCATGACGCGCGCAGTGACGGCCTGCCTCCGGATCAAGGGTTTGACTTCATCACCACGTTCGACTGTATTCACGACATGGCGCACCCCGCCCCGGTGATGAACGCGATCCGCAAGGCGATCAAGCCTGACGGCATCTGGCTTATCGCCGACATTCATGGCCTGCCGACATTCGAGGACAATCTGAAGGACAACCCGCTGGCTCCGCTCATGTATGGATTCTCGATGTTGTGCTGCATGTCGTCGGCGTTGTCCGAACCAGGAGGCGCGGGCTTGGGCACGCTCGGTTTTCACGAAGGGGTCGCGCGTAAGATGACCGCCGAGGCGGGCTTCACCCGCTTCACGGCGCACGATTTTAGCAATCCGATCAATGCCTATTACGAAGTTCGTCCGTAACGCAGTCAAGTGAAGGGAACGAGATCATGGAAAAGAAATTTCTTAATCCACCAACGATCGCCACGCCACGAGGCTACACTCATGTTGTGACCGTGACCGGCGGGAAGACGGTGCTCATCTCTGGTCAGGTCGCCTTCAATCAAAAAGGGGAGCCGGTTGGCAAAGGCGACCTGCGTGCGCAAACGATCCAAGTCTACGAGAACCTCAAGAATGCGCTCGCCGCCGCTGGGGCCACGACCGCGGATGTGGTGAAGCTGAACACGTACGTCGTGGACTTCAAGCCCGCGGATCTGGCCGCCATTCGCGAAGTGCGCGGGCAATACTTTCCGCATGCGGAACAGATGCCCGCGAGCACGTTGGTTGGCGTAGCGGCGTTGGCTTTCGAGGGATTGCTCATTGAGGTTGAAGCCGTGGCCGTGGTGAAAGAGTAGGGGCCTTTAGGGGAAAATCAAAAGGCAAAGGGCAAAAATAGAAAAAGAGGGAGCTATGGAACGTACTTTCGATCCTATTCTCGTCGAGGTGGTTAAGAACGAAATCGCGGCGATTACCGAGGAGATGGCGATTGCCGTCTGGAAGACGGGTCGCTCGGCGATGATGAAAACCGGCGACTTCGCCACCGCGATGTGCGATGGCCAAGGTCGCCTCATTGGTCAGGGCTACGCCGCCCCGTTTCAGTTGGCCTTCTTCATTGAAATGATGCCCCACATCCTCAAAAAGTTCGGCGGCAAGCTCAAGCCTGGCGATGTGATCGTGACCAACGATCCCTACGCGGGCATCACCCACATGCCTGATGTGGCGATCATTGCCCCGGCCTTCTGGAAAGAGAAACTGGTTGCCTTCACGCTGGCCTATTCGCACCACACGGATATTGGTGGGCGCTTTCCCGGCGGGTTCAGCAGTCAGTGCACGGAGATGTATGAGGAAGGGCTGCGGTTACCCACGCTGAAGCTCTATGAGGGTGGCGTGCGCAATGAGGCGCTGATCGACACGATCCTCGCCAATGTGCGGGTCTCGGATGAGTGGCTCGGCGATGTCGAAGCGAAGATCGCTGGCTGCTGGCGTGGGGAACAGGAAGTGAAAGCCCTCTTGGATAAATATGGCGTGGAGGCGTATCAATCTTCCTGTGACTATTTGATCGACTACTCGGAGCGTGCGACGCGCGCGGCGATTCGCGCGATTCCTCCGGGTGAGTATCTGTACGAGGATATTTTCGAGGATGACGGGTTTGGCAGTGATGGGATCGCCATGCCGCTGAAACTCAAGCTCCGGGCCGATGGCGACACCCTGACCGTTGATTTCACGGGCACCGGACCGCAGGCGCGGGGCGCGATCAATCTACCGATCAGTATGACGAAAGCGACCGTCTATGGATCGGTCAAAAGTATTGTCAGTCCCGATGTGCTGACCAATGTGGGGTTCGTGCGACCGATCAATATCGTGGTTCCGGAGGGGACGTTGCTCAATCCTCGGTTTCCGGCGGCGGTCGGTGGGCGCGCGCCGCTGTTCTTTCGCGTGTTCGATGTGATGTATCGCGCGCTCGCCAAAGCGCTTCCTGATCGCGTGCCGATTCCGGGTGAGGGGGGCGACGTACTGCATTTCACCGGACAGAAAGCCGACGGCACGAATTTCGCCATGATGGATATTTATTTCGGCGGGTGGGGTGGCCGACCGATGAAGGATGGCATTGATGGTGTCGCGCCGATGTCGTTCGGCTCGTATGGCACCATTCCGGCGGAACTGTTGGAGCGCGAGTATCCCATCGTTGTGGATGGCTTTGGCTACGTGCCGGACACCGCTGGCGCGGGCAAGCATCGTGGGTCGCTGTCGATTTATAAACAGTGGCGCTTCTTGCAACCTGGACATGTGATGGTGCGGACAAACCGACTGTTACGCCCCTCGGATGGCATGGCGGGCGGAAAGCCGGGGGCGTTATCGACGAACATCCTGAATCCCGGCGATGAGAACCAAACGTTACCACGCAAGGCGCACATGCACATGGAAGTGAAGGCGGGCGACCGCATTTATCATGTGATTAGCGCGTCAGGTGGACATGGCGATCCGTTGGCGCGTGAGCCGGAAAAGGTGCTGACGGATGTGCGGGATGAAAAATTGACTATCGCGGCGGCACGGGAACAGTATGGGGTGGTGATTGATCCCAATGAATTCGCCGTGAATTGGGAGCAGACGACGCTCCTACGACAACAACGCCAACCCGCGAGTCTGGCGGCGGATTGAGGGTGTTCGCAGGTGAGATGTGGCAAGGGGGTATTTGCATGGAGACAATTCTTTCACTTCAAGAAATGCAAACTCGCTACGATGGCGAGTGGGTGCTTATTGGTGATCCTGAAACCGATGAGGCATTGAGCATTCAGCGTGGACAAGTGCTTTGGCATAGCAAGAGCCGTGATGAGGTGTATCGACAGGCGCGAATGCTGAAGCCACGACATAGCGCGTTTCTGTTCATCGGGCGGTTGCCAAGCGACACTGAAGTTGTGTTATGAGCCACCGTTTTGACCTCCAGGAACGGCTCATTATCGTGCCGGTTCGTTTGTTTGGTCCCGCTGGTGACACGATCGTGCGATTTGCCTTGGACACTGGAGCCTCAAGGACATTGGTCAACACCGAGGTCATGGTGCTGCTGGGGTATGACTTGGCAATGGCCTCGGACCGAATCGAGGTGACCACCGGAAGTGGGATCGAGTTCTGCGTGAGATTGCCAGTTGAATGTCTTGAGTCAGTGGGGCGAGCGCTGGAGAGATTTCCGGTGCTCTGCCATACCCTGCCGCCGAGTGCTCAGATTGACGGGCTTCTGGGGCTTGATTTCTTTCGGGGCTGTTACTTGGGAATTGATTTGCGCAACGGTGAAATCACCGTGACGCCATAAAGGGAAAAGTGAGTTGCTATGCGTGTAGGATTTGATATCGGCGGCACTTTTACTGATGTCATCGTCCTGGGCGACGATGGCCAACTGACAACCGCGAAAGTCTTGTCACTCCTTGACCGGGTTGGCGAAGACATCGTCACCTGTGTCCAGCGCTCGTCAGCACAACCGCGAGTCGAGAGCTTCGTGCATGGGACGACCATCGGCTCGAACGCGGTCATTGAGAATAAGACCGCGCTCACCGGGCTCATTACGACTCAAGGATTTCGCGATGAACTGGAGATGCGCGGGCAGAAGCGTCCCAACATTTACGACGTGTCGTGGGACCGCCTGCCGCCACTCGTGCCGCGCTCGTTGCGTCTCGAAGTACGCGAGCGGATTCTGGGGACTGGGCAGGTCGAACGACCGCTGGATATGGCGGACGCGCGCCAGGCCATCCAGAAATTGTTGGACGCGCGCGTCGAAGCGATCGCTGTCAGTCTCATTAACGCCTATCTCAACCCCGTGCATGAGCAGCGGATTGGTCAACTGCTCGCCGAGATGGCTCCGCGCATGGTGGTCTGTCTGTCGTCGGATATTCACCCGGAGATTCGTGAATACGAGCGGACCAGCACCACGGTGATCAATGCCTCGTTGATTCCCGTGGTGGATCGCTATCTGAACCAACTCGAAAAATATCTCTCACCGTATAGTGAACGACTGCTCATCATGCAGTCGAATGGCGGCATCATGTCGGCGCAGATGGCGCGGCGGCGACCTGCCTACATGATTGAATCGGGTCCGGCGGCGGGGGTGCTGGCCGCGGCACGGCTCGCGAAAGAGGTCGATTTACCGCAGGTGTTGTCCTTCGATATGGGCGGGACCACCGCCAAAGCCTGCTTGATTGAAAATGGCGCGCCATTGGAGAAATCCGGTGGTGAAGTGGGTGGCGGCGCGACCATGACGACACGCCTTTTTGGTGGTGGCGGTCATGCGCTACGTGTGCCGTCTCTTGATATCGTTGAGGTCGGTGCCGGGGGCGGCAGCATTGCCTGGATTGATGAGGGCGGCGCGTTACGCACTGGCCCCCACAGCGCTGGTGCCGATCCTGGTCCGGTCTGTTATGGCCGTGGCGGTCAAGAACCAACAGTGACAGACGCCAACGTGGTGCTTGGCTATATCAATCCCGAGGCCATCGCCGGGGCGACGTTACGCATTGACCGGCAAGCGGCGTGGCGAGCGATTGAAGAGAAGATCGCCAAACCGCTGAACCTGGAAGTCCTGCGCGCGGCGTATGGCATCGCGCAAGTCGCGAATGCCGCGATGATGCGCGCCCTGCGGGCCGTGTCCACCGAGCGGGGCAGGGACCCGCGAGGCTTTACGCTGGTGGCGTTTGGTGGATCGGGGCCGCTGCATGCGACCGCACTCGCGGAAAGCCTGGGCATCTCGCGTGTCGTGGTGCCGATGTATCCAGGGCTGTTTAGCGCGCTGGGCTTACTGCTCGCCGACTATCGACATGACTATGTCCGTAGCGTGGCTCTGACGCTGGATAAAGTCGATCCCGCCACGATCTTCCAACAATATGAAGCACTCGAAGCCTCGGCGCGCACTGAACTCGCGCATGAGGGCGTGGCTCCAGACGCGATGCGGTTTGAGCGACAGATTGATCTCAAGTACGGCTATCAAGTGTCGGAGATCACGCTGCCGTTCGCCACGAATCTGACGGCCGCCGAGGTGCGACCGGCGTTGACGAAACTCTTCACCGAGGCGCATCGGCAGGCGTTTGGTTATGATCGCGATGACGCCATTGAGCTGGTCAACCTGCGCCTGCGAGCGTTGGCATCGGCGGGGCCGGTTCGTTTCGCCGACCTCGTGAGCCGTAAGACGCCTGGGCACCCACAACCGACGAACGCCGCGCGACAGGCGTATTTCGGGCCTGGACCGGGATCACTCGAAGTGTCGATTCGCCGCCGAGAGCAGATCACCCATACGCAAACTGGTCCCATGATTATTGAAGAACCGGATACGACCGTGGTGGTTCCGCCTGGATGGACGGTCAGCCGCGATGGGTATGGGAATTTGTTGCTCACGCGGTAGCGTCCGTGGGGATTTCTCGCCCCTTGTTGTCCTCAGAAAGGGCTGCTAATCGGGACGGCGTAGCAATCGTTCAAGCCGTCATCACATTTGGGGATACATAACCGACCGTACAAAAAAAGGAGGGTTTCGCGATGATTAAACTCAAGTCCATTCGTCACACGGGAGTGCCGGTCATGGATGTGGACAAAGCGCGTGACTTTTACGGCAGCGTGCTTGGGTTCAAGGAGATTCCACGACCTGAAATCAAGGGCATTCCGGGTATTTGGTATGAATGTAACGGCACCCAGGTGCACATCATCGGTCAACGCAACGAAATGGCCGCGCAGGGATTTCCTGGCGTCGGCTCCCACATCGCCATCCACGTCGAGGACTTCGAGGCGGCGAAGCAAGAGCTGACGGCGAAAGGCATTGAGTTCAAGGAATTCATGCCGCCGCCACATATTGGCAACGCGCCGGTGCTGTTTGTCAAAGACCCAGACGGGAATGTCGTGGAATTGCGCGCGGAAGCGTAAAGGGATGCTGGTTTCGGGAGCAAGGTGCGCTTCGCGTACCGGTGCTCTCATGGTCCATTGAATCTCTCGCGAGGGGGCGCTCTATGTTGCGCCCCTTCGCGTTTCTGGAGGGGCGTCTATGCGCATCGAAATCTATCCCAAGCCAGACGGGATGCAACACATTAACCTGATGTTTTGCCACGAAGAGCCAGAGCCGGAAGATATCTGGGTACGAGAGTGCATGGAGGGATTTCGCGTTCCGCCGAAACGGATATTGGCGTGGGAGCGGGACGGGAAGCCGTACCAAGTTCTGCAATACGGCCAATGCGTGCTCGGCGACGTGATGTTCTACATTGAGAAGCACAAGGGCATAGTCGAGAAAATTCGCTGCGTATGCGGCGTGGAACTCGCACAGGCGAGTCTTTCGCGTCCGGTCTTTAACGAGTTCGTATCGCAGCTCGCGCTCGAATTTCAGAAAGAGGCCCGCTTTATCGTTGATGGCAGCGGAGTGTTGGGCATTGATGTCGATGAAGAGAAACTGCGGGCGCGGATAGCCGAGAAGCTGGGCGAGATTCAGGAGATGCGGAGCACGTAAAACGTAAGGCGTAAAACGTAATACGAAACATACTGAACGTCTGCCCTTTTACGTTTCACGTTTCATGTCTTACGTTTCACGTTTCACGAGAAGAAGGAGGAATCATGCCAGGGGTAGCGGGAAAAATCGCATTTATCACCGGCGCGGGGTCGGGCATTGGTCGCGCCACCGCGCGGGTGCTCGCGCAAGGTGGGGCGGATGTCGCGCTCTGCGATATCAACCTTGCCGCGGCGGAAGAGGTTGCGCGGGAGATTGGCACGACCGGTCGCCGTGCCATTGTCTTGCGGGTCGATGTCACGCGGTTGGACGAAGTGACTTCCGCGGTGGAGAAAACACAGCGTGACTTGGGACGCGTCGATATCTTGCTCAGCAATGCCGGGATCGCGGAACAAGCGCCACTGATCGAGATCACCGAGGAGCAATGGGACCGCATGTTCAACGTGCATCTGACCGGCGCGTACAACTGCTTTCGCGCGGTGTTGCCGGGCATGCGGCAAAGAAACTGGGGGCGCTTGGTGAGCACATCATCCATGGGCGCGTTCACCGGCGGTGTGCGGCTCTCGCACTATTGCGCGGCCAAGGCGGGGATTGCTGGCTTGACGATTTCAATGGCCAGCGAATTGGCACGTACGGGCATCACCGTGAATGCGGTGGCCCCAGGCGTGATCGACACGCCAATGGTGCAAGAGAGTCCGCCGCGCTGGGTGGAGCGGATGACGAAAAGCATTCCGATGCGGCGCTTGGGCAAACCCGAAGACATCGCGTACGCCGTTGCCTTGCCGAGTCCAGAACTCGCTCCCGTGATCAATGCTACTTTTCCCTTTAATCGCATGTCAGCACCATTTCATGTATGAGCCGCCATTGGGGCTCAAGATTTGTCCGGTCACAAAACT
>JABFSC010000259.1 GCA_013140885.1 Deltaproteobacteria bacterium
AATATGATGAGACCCGGACTGATTTCAGTCGCTGGAAGGGGATCTACGAGACGTGGCAACGGCGCAAACAATCGTATGGTGAGCAGCTCAAACACCGCGCGGTTGTCGATGCGCTCCGCTATCAGCCCGCGTATTAGCCATGACCGCGCATCCCCTCCAATCACTTGCGGCATATAGCCAGTGTGTTGCTGAGGTGCTTGATCGTCCTCCCGTGCGGCGTTCGACGGTCGCCGTGTGGTCAGTCAGTCCGTATACCGGTATTGCCGAAGGCGAGGTATGGTTCTCGTCTGGTTTTCGCTTGCGACTGCGAGAAGAGTTGGACTTTGAGGCGCGCTTGATCACGTCGTATGGTTACGAAGTCTAGCGAGAGGACGAGCGGCTGTACTGGTATGATGATTTTCCTCATCCACATGATCCCACCCTGACCGCCACGTTACCGCACCATAAACACATCCCCCCTGACATCAAGCGCCATCGCGTGCCTGCTCCAGAGATGAGTTTCACCAATCCAAATCTCCCGTTTCTGATCCGCGAGATTGAAGCACTCATTGAGCAAGGAACCGACTAAACAGTTCAGCGTCACCGTTTGACAACACGCGGACGCCCGCCGCATAATCGCTCCATGTCTGGAGGCTCCTCACAATCGGCGGCAACTGAAACCCGCAAGCTCGCCGCGATCATGTTCACCGACATCGTCGGCTTCAGTCGTCAGATGGGCGTGGACGAAGCGCGCACCCTGCGGCTGTTGGACTCCCATAACCACATTATCCACACCGCGGTCGCTGAGCATCACGGTACTGTCATCAAGACGGTGGGCGATGCTTTTCTCGTGGACTTCCCTTCCGTTGTCCATGCCGTTTGGTGATTGCGTATTGCCTGCTGAGTCGGCACGCGCCGTATTGCGAATTGGGCGGGGGCTACTTTGATCGGCTGCGGCCCGAAGCGACGGCCAAACGGTGAGTGCGGCGGTTAGAACACTTGGGCTATCAGATTACGTGAGAGCCCCCGCAGGTGGCGCTCGCGAGCGGCGAGCTGATCCCCCACGGGGATATTTTCACATCAGGTTGATTCTCCTCACCCTGCCCCTCTCTCATCCGGGAGAGGGAACCTGGAAGCACCCTTCCTGCTATTACCGAAGTAAGAGGTGGGCTGGGATGACCAACGGGAATCCCAGCCCGGTGCGCACGGTGCGGTAGGGGCGAATGATTATTCGCCCCTACTCCGCTCATTACCGGCCTACAGCAGACCCGTGACTGGCCGTGACTTGCCCCGGACTGGTCCGAGCTATACAGTGCCGCCGATGGATGCTTCCTCATCAATGTTGCCGAAAATTCTGTTGTGGGCCGGGCCCGTCCTGGTCGCGGTGATCCTTCACGAAATCGCGCATGGCTATGTTGCCTATCGGCTCGGTGACTCAACGGCTGCCGAGGCTGGCCGCCTCACGCTCAATCCCATCGCCCACATTGATCTCTTCGGCACGATCATCATGCCGTTGCTGTTAATTATGAGTGGGGCCCCATTCCTTTTTGGCTACGCCAAGCCGGTGCCCGTGAATTTTCTCAACCTCCGCCATCCCCGGCGCGATATGGTCTTGGTCGCGTTCGCTGGGCCAGGGATGAACTTGCTGTTAGCCGGACTAGCGGCGCTGGTGTTGCATGTCTTCCTGCTCCCAGTGGCGCAAACCGTTACCGATGGCGTAGCGGCCTTGGCCCTCATAGCCGGGATCCGTATCCTGTATTTGTTTGTGTTGATGAATGTTGGACTCGCGGTGTTCAACATGTTGCCGCTGCCACCGCTGGATGGTGGGCGGGTCGCGGTCGGCCTGCTCCCGCGCGGAGCAGCCCTCGCCCTCGCGCGGCTCGAACCGTATGGCATGTTGATTATCCTGTTGCTGGTCATGTCGGGGAAACTGGGCGTGGTCTTACAGCCTGTGACCGCCTTGCTCTTGAATCTTTTGTTATAGGATCGCGGAATGACTGAAACGATTGTGAGTGGGTTTCGTCCCACTGGAAAATTACATCTTGGCCATCTGCATGGCACCCTGACCAACTGGGTCCGCCTGCAAGAGCGGTATCGGTGCTTCTTCTTTGTCGCCGACTGGCATGCACTGACGACGGGCAATGTCACCGCCGCCACCATTCGCGAGAGCACCGAGGAGATGGTGATCGACTGGCTCAGTGTTGGGCTTGATCCCGCCAAGTCGGTGATCTTCCGCCAATCCGACGTGAAAGAGCACGCGGAACTCCACCTCATCTTCTCGATGATTACGCCCACACCGTGGCTCATCCGTAATCCCACCGTGAAGGAGCAGGCGCGCGAACTCGGCTTTATCCAATCGGACGATGAGAGCGAAGTGACCAAGATCAACTACGGGCTACTGGGGTATCCCGTGCTGCAAACCGCGGACATTCTGATGTACAAGGCGAACCGCGTACCGGTGGGGGTGGACCAAGTGCCGCATATCGAAATCTCTCGCGAAATCGCACGCCGCTTCAACAATCTGTATCGCGAGATTTTTCCCGAACCACAGCCACTGCTGACCGAGATTCCCAAGATCCCCGGCACCGATGGCCGTAAGATGAGCAAGAGTTATGGCAACGCGGTGATTCTCTCCGAGCCCCCGGCGGACATTGATGCCAAACTCTCGCGCATGGCGACCGACCCCCGGCGCGCGCGTCGCCGTGATCCAGGAGAACCGGCGGACTGCCCAGCCTTCAATCTGCACCGGCTCTACTGCACGGTGGAAGAACTAGAGTCTGTCAGTAAGGGCTGTCGTACCGCTGAGATTGGCTGCCTTGATTGTAAAAAGGTGATGATCCGCCACGTGCTCGCGGACCTGGAGCAGTTCCGCGAAAAACGCGCCTATTGGGAGCAACACCGTGACGATGTCCGTAATGTGCTGGTTGAAGGCGGACGGAAAGCGCGTGCCGTTGCCGTGGACACCATGACCGAAGTGCGTGAGGTCGTGGGAGTGTGACACTTCGGGGTTTGGGAGACGGGGGGCAGGTTTCAGGTTTCAGGTTTCGGACCCCAAATCTCAATCCCCCAATCCCAAATCCTCAATCCCCAATCCCAAGGCTCTCTATGTTGTACCGCGTTAAACTCGGCGTTTTCGAGGGACCGCTCGACCTGCTGCTGCACCTCGTCAAGAAGAACGAGGTCGATCCGTCCAATATCCCCGTCGCGA
>JABFSC010000317.1 GCA_013140885.1 Deltaproteobacteria bacterium
TGAAGATGAAAACCAAGCTCAATCATTTTGCGCTGAAGTCCAAACTCTACGTCAATGCGCTCCGCTCCGCTTTCGCCACCTTACAAACCCTCTCGCCGGCACTCGCAGGCTCCGCGTAAGGTGAGCTTGTAAGTGAGCAATCCTGCTCCTCAACGCGCCGCCTTGCGTTTATTAAGAGCAGCCATGATTTTCTCGGCGGCCTGCTTTGCCTTTTCAGGGCTGCTGCACTCGCTTGCGGAAATGCGCTCGACATACACTCCTTCATGTTGAAGCATGGTAGTGCGAGCATGAGCTTCGGCCGGCGTTTCTTGATGCACTGTATCGCCATCGACTTCAACAACAAGAATCATCCCACTGTGCACAATGACAAAATCGGGTTCAAGACGACGATAGCTTTCGCCACCGCTCACAAACACAGGTAACGGCGCGAAGGAAATGCCCAAAGATTTCAATGCTCGATAGAAATGAATCTCGGGTTGCGACCGAAAGAGTAGACCGTCAGTACTTAGCGGGGCGACATTGTTAGAACGAACGCGACCTTGGTTAGAAACCTTACTGCCCGATAGCCAGGCGGCCGCTTTCTCTCGCCATTGCTCATCTTCAACAACCGCGGGTATTATTTCTACTTGAGAAAGGTGGTCATTAGGAAAGCGCCCAAGGAAGATTCGGGTCTTTTCGAGGATAGCGTCCTCAATCTGCTCCAACCCGTGCTGAAGCTGCGTATAAAGAGAAAGGGGCGCGTGGAGGTAGAGGGTATAGAGAGTTATCCCATTGTTCCAATTGTCGTAACCACTCTCCACGAGTTCGGGAGATGAGTATGTAAGCACGGCGACTTCCCGAGCAGCACCTTCTGCGGCGAAGAGTCGTGCCAATGTCCCCAGTATTGACTCGGGATCTGCAGAAAATCGGCTTTGCACGATGGTCATTTGAACGGCTAACTCCTAATGAGCAGCAATCCTCCTACCCATTAGCAGAAACAACCTCCCACGAATAGCCAGAAAAGCGCGCCACACGTCCTCACGCCTTCCCTTTACGTAACAACGCCTGTAGCCGTTCATACAACTTTCGCTCCTCATCCGACAGTCGTTCCGGCACGTGCACCTGGAGCCGCAGAAACAAATCTCCCCGGCCGCGACCACCGAAACGGGGTAGCCGCTTGCCCTTCAGTCGTAGGATGACATCCGGCTGCGTTCCCGGCGGGACTTTGACGTTGGCGTCGCCAAGGTCATCACACTCAATCCCCCTCACCCTGCCCCTCTCTCAGCCGGGAGAGGGAACCTGGAAGCACCCGCGCTGCTCTTATCGTATGCGCTTGTCAACGTTGATTCGCTCTTTCCTTGTTGGCCTCTCTCAGGCTCACTTCACTTTCCTCGCCAAATACGCCACACAGGCGTTGAGCGTATTCATCAGCGGGTAATCGGCTTCAGGAATATCCACCCCCGTCGCCTCATGAATACCAATCATAATGTTGAGGGAGTCCATCGAATCAATGTCGAGTTGCTCCCGCACATCGACCGTCGGATCAAGATGCGCGAGGTCCGCCTCAGGCGCGATGTCACTGATCGCCCGCAAGACGATCGCCTTCAGTTCGTCGTCACTCATAACTTCTCCGGTTCCTGTAAGAGTCGCTCAATGGTCGCCAGAAACAGCCCGCCACGGTGCCCGTCACTCGCGCGATGATCGGCGGCCAGCGTCGCCATGATCGTCGGTTTGGCCCCGATCATGCCGTTCGCGGCCCACGGCTGTTCGACCACTTTGCCAAACCCGACCAGCGCTACCTGCGGCGGATAAATGATGCCAAAGACGCTCTCGACTCCCTGCTCGCCTAAGCTGGTGACCGTGATCGTGGCATCGGCGATTTCCGAACTGCGCAACACCCCGGCCCGCACGCGCTTCACCAAGTCGCGCAAGTTCACCATGATCTCGCTCAAGCTCTGCTTATCAACATCATGGAGCGCGGGCGCGATGAGCCCGCCTTGGCGCAAGGAAATCGCCACCCCGACATGAACCGCTTCGCTGGGCTTGAACACGCCTTCCGTCCAGAAGCCGTTCAGCTCCGGGAACTGGCGGACGGCGACCGCGACCGCCTTGAGCAACAGCACGGCGTACAAGAGTCGCTCGGTCATCGGACGGGTGAGGTTCTCCGCTTGCAGCCAGGCGAGCGCGCGGCTCATGTCGATACGAGTGCCCAGATAGTAGTGGGGAATCTCGCGCTTGGAGCGCGCCATCGCCGCCGCGATCGCGCGTCGCATGGCGGCCTGACGGTCCGCAGGGGCCACGGTCGCCTTGGCCGACGGCGGTGCTTTCACGGCTTCCGTTGGAACGGCTGGGGGTGGCGTGACGACTGGTGTCACCGCGGGTGCCGCTTTCGCCACCGCGGCTTTTTCCACATCGGCCTTGGTGATCGCGCCGTCCGGTCCGGTGCCATGCACCGCGCTGAGATCGACCCCCAACTCGACCGCGACCCGCATCGCTAACGGCGAGACTCGTAGCCGACCGGTCGGACGACTGGGCGGTGGATGTGGTGCGACTAGAGGTGGAGCCTTCTCCACGCGCGGGGGCGCCGGAGGTGGAGGTGATGGTGGCATCACGGCGGGCTTGGCGGGCGGTGCTGGTGGTTGCGCGGCAACAGGTGGTTTCACGGTTGGTCCCTCACCATCGCGACGGATTATAGCCAGCACGGCTCCCACTGGCACTTTCTCCCCCTCTGACACCACGATGCGTTCCAGTACCCCCGCCTCGAAGACCTCGATTTCAATGGCCGCTTTCTCGGTGTCCACCACCGCGATGATGTCGCCGCGTTTGATGGCATCGCCTGGTTTCACCAGCCATTGGATGACCGTGCCCGCCTCCATGTCGGCCCCCAGCGAAGGCATGCGAAACTCAGCCATGACTCCCCACCATTCGGCACGCGGTCTCCACGATCACCGCCGGTTGTGGCAAAGCGGCGTCTTCCAGGTGCTTGGGGTACGGCATCGGAACTTCCGCGCTACAGATTCGTGCCACCGGGACGTCGAGTTCGTAAAACGCCTGCTCCATGATGCAGGCGCTGATTTCGGCGGCGATACTACCGGTGCGCCAGCCTTCATCAATGATGATGGCTCGGTGGGTGCGGGTGACGGAGTCGATAATGGCCGCGGTGTCGAGCGGGCGTAGCGTGCGTAGGTCAATCACTTCCGCGCTGATTCCCTTGCCCGCCAGCTCCTCGGCTGCTTGCAGGGTTTTGCCCAGTGAGCCGCCATAGGTGATCAAGCTCACATCCGTGCCCGCGCGTCGCACGGCGGCATGCGCGATCTCCACCGCTCCGGCATCGGCGGCCAAGTCGCCTTCCATGTTGTACAACCCGCCATGCTCGAAGATGAGCACCGGGTCGGGGTCCTGCAGCGCGGTCCACAACATCCCTCGTGCATCCTCCAGGGTCGCTGGTGTCAACACCTTGATACCGGGAATATGCGCGTACCACCCTTCCAGACTGTGGGAGTGCTGGGCGGCGAGTTGCCGACCGGCGCCGGTGGTCATGCGGATCACCAGCGGAATGTTGAACTGCCCACCCGACATGTGGAGAATCGTCGCCGCGTTATTCACAATCTGATCGAGCGCCAGGAGGCTGAAGTTGACGGTCATAATCTCGACGATCGGGCGCATGCCCCCGAGCGCGGCCCCAATGCCAGCGCCAACAAACGCTGACTCCGACAGCGGCGTATCGCGGATGCGGTCCGGGCCAAACTCTTCCAGCAGTCCCTTGCTCACGGCGAAACAGCCACCGTAGCGTCCGACATCTTCTCCCATGAGAAAGACGCGGGTGTCGTACTGCATCGCCTCGCGAATCGCGGCGCGCACCGCCTCGCGGTAGGTCGTGCGGATGGTTTTCACTTCAGCCGTCATGCCGGTGTCCTCTCGGAGTAGACATACTTGGTCAGGTCCTCGACTGGTTCCCACGCACCCGCCTCGGCGAACTCCACCGCCGCGGTGACTTCCGCCGTCACCTGTTCTTCCATGCGGGCAAGATCGTCGGCGCTCAGCAGCCCCTGTTCTTGTAGGCGGTTTTGGAAGAGCGTGATGGGGTCACGATGTTTCCACTCCTCGATCTCCTGCTTGTCGCGATAGAGTTGCGGGTCATACATGGAATGAGCGCGAAAGCGGTAGGTGCGAAATTCGAGAAAGTACGGCCCAGCGCCCGCGCGGACGGCGGAGGCGGCCCGGTGCGCCGCGTCCGCACAAGCGACCACATCCATACCATCCACCGGCCAAGCGGGAATTTCGTAGCTGCTGGCTTTCAGACACAGGTCGGGCTCGGATTCCGAGCGGGTGAGCGCGGTGCCCATCGCGTAGAGATTGTTCTCGCAGCAGAACAACACCGGGAGATGCCACAACGCCGCCAGATTGAGCGATTCATGGAACTCGCCTTCCGCCACCGCGCCTTCCCCAAAGAAACAGGCGGTCACGCGATTGCGCCCTTGCAGCTTGTCGGCCAGGGCGAGTCCCACGGCCACGGGTAACCCACCGCCAACAATGGCGTTGCCGCCGTAAAACCGGGTGGCGGCATCGAATAGGTGCATGGACCCGCCCCGGCCCCGGCTACAGCCTTCCTGCTTGCCATACATCTCCGCCATGATGGCGTTGGCGGAGACGCCACGGGCGAGCGCATGACCATGTTCGCGATAGGTGGCGACGATGGCGTCATCCGTGGTCAGGGCATCCATCGTGGCGACCGCGACCGCTTCCTCGCCGATATACAGATGGAGAAAGCCGCGAATCTTGGCGGCGCTATAGAGTTCCGCGCACTTCTCCTCGAAGCGCCGGATGCGTAGCATCTCCCGCAACGTGCGCAGCGCGTGGGTCCGATCTAGCGGTGGTTGTTGACTCATAATCTCACTCTTCGGGGAACGGGGGTCAGGGGTCGGGTTTTCAGGTTGACCAACACAGAACCATCTTCCCCATTCTTCATTCTTCATTTTTCATTCTCCTAAGCCTCTCCTTCCAACGTCGAAGTGTCCCCTTCCGGCAGCCCTAGCTCCCGTGCCTTCAGCAACCGGCGCATGATTTTGCCGCTGCGGGTTTTCGGGATGTTCGCGAGAAAGGCAATCTCTTTCGGAGCAACAACGGCACCCAAGCGCGTGCGGGCGAATCCAATCAGCTCACGATGCAGCTCGTCACTGGGCTGGTACTGCTGCTTGAGCGAGACGAAGGCTTTCACCACCTCACCAGCTACCGGGTCCGGCTTGCCGATTACCCCGACCTCGGCCACCGCCGGATGCTCCATCAGGATACTTTCGACTTCAAATGGTCCAATGAGATGCCCGGAGGATTTGATCACGTCGTCCGCGCGCCCGACAAACCAGAAGTAGCCATCGGCATCACATTTGGCGAGGTCGCCAGTGAGGTACCAGCCGTCAGCAAAACACTTGCGGTACCGCTCTTCCTCATGCAGATAGCCGCGAAACATTGAGGGCCAGTCTGGGCGGAGCGCGAGTTCCCCTTCGATTCCAGGTGCCGTCACCACCGTGAACGTGCCGTCCTGTTGACGTTGGACGATGCCCGCCTTGATACCAGGGAGCGGGCGCCCCATCGAGCCGGGGCGAATATCCATCGCCGGGTAATTGGCGATCATAATGCCGCCGGTTTCCGTCTGCCACCAATTGTCGTGGATCGGCAGCCCGAAGGCGTCCTGCCCCCACACCACCGCTTCGGGATTGAGCGGCTCACCGACACTGGCGATGAAGCGGAGCGTGCGCAGGTCATACTTGCGTACGACCTCCACCCCAACTTTCATCATCATGCGCACCGCCGTCGGCGCGGTATACCAAACGGAGACTTTCTGCTGCTGGAGAATGCCGTACCAGCGCTCGGCGTCGAACTCCGCCTCGTCCACGATGCTAGTGATGCCGTGCGTGAACGGCGCGATGATGCCGTAGGAAGTGCCGGTGACCCAGCCGGGATCCGCCGTGCACCAGAAAATATCATCGGGATGAAAGTCGAGCGCGTAGGTGCCGGTCGCATGGTGAGCGACGACCGCCTGATGGACGTGCATGGCACCTTTCGGCTTGCCGGTGGTCCCGCTGGTGAAGTGCAACAAGGCCAAGTCCTCCGGGTTGGTGGGCTGGATTTCATACTGGTCATTGGCCGCGGCCATGAGCGCGTGGAAATTATGCGCGCCAGGTACGGTATTCGTTTCTTCCGGGGTGCCGATCAGCAGGACATGTTCGAGTTGCGGGAGGGACTGGCGTAGGTCGGCCACCTTGCGCTTGTAGAGCGCGGCGGTGGTGACGAGCACGCGCCCGTCACCGATGCCGAGGCGTTGCCGAATCGGTTCAGGACCAAAGGCGGAGAACATGGGACAGAACACACTACGATTTTTCAGCGTCCCCAGCGCGCTCACGTACAACTCAGGGATACGGCCAGCGAGCAGGAAAACGCGGTCACCCTTACCGACGCCGAGGGTGGTCAGGACGTTGGCGAAACGGTTGGTGAGGCGAGCGAACTCCTTGTAGGTGAAGTCGCGCACCTCGCCGCGTTTGCCAAGCCAGCGCAGCGCGAGGTGATCCGCCCTTGCTCCAGCGGCGTGTCGATCCACGGCTTCATGCGCGATGTTGATCCCCCGACCGTCGGGCAGCCCATCCAGTTGTTGTCGCGCCTGGTGCCAGGAGAACGTCGCGCGCGTCCGCTCGTAGTCCTTCAGATTCGGAACTACGGCCCAGCCGTCTCGTGGTTTGATGATAGCTTTCCAGTCCATACACGGTTCCTTCAGAATACAAAGGCTACTGAACTTTGCCGGGCAAAAGGGGGGTGGCTGATGCTTTGGAGTCGCCCCCATTCAGCAAGACAAGTGCCGCCTCCCTTCGAGGAATCGGAGAATCGGAGAACCGTGAATCGAGGGAATTGGAAAGGATTGACACGTTCCACGCACCACAGCACCAATGCGCGCGGTATACGTAATAACGATTTTCTCACGGGCAGGAAAAACATTGACCCGCGTTGCAAAGATGAGAAAGACGCGGGGTGGGCTACTCATGTTGAAGGGCAAGACTTTAATGGGTAATCTCCGCACATGAACATTGATTTACCTGACGGCGTGGAATCTCAACTGCGAATTCTCGCGGAGAGGCAAGGCCGAGATGTCCGTGCGTTGGCCGAGGAAGCTATCCAACAATACCTCATTTCAGCGGCTATCACCGACCTTGATGTCGCTGATGTCGCTGAGACCCAGGCTAGGCTTGTGGGAGAGTTGCTGAATTTGGACGAATGGCAGGATACCAAGCCGTGAAAAGAGGAGAAGTGTGGTGGGCGGAACTCCCCGCACCCGCTGGTGATCGACCCGTTGTGATCCTGACCCGCGACTCCGTACTCCACACCATCGGCGGCATCGTGGTGGCTCTCGTCACCCGAACGGTGCGCCAGCTTCCGACAAAGGTGATTCTCGGCAAACAACAAGGGTTGCCCGTTCCGTGCGTAGTGAATCTCGACAACCTCCTCACCGTGCCACGCCACCGATTCAAGCGGCTTATGGGTGCTTGCGACGCAACCAAAGTCGAGGAGTTGAACCGCGCCATCAAAACCGCGCTCGACGTCCCGTAGGATTGGTGACAAACCTGCGGGACGGAAACGACAACCGCCGGGCGGCCAGTGTGTCCTTTGGCTACAGTCCTCGTCCTCGTGACCCAAAGCATGAGGGCGCAAACAACAGGAATCCGCGGATTCTTCCCTGGCCACAAAATTGCACGAGTCTCACGCGGGCAGGATCATAAGAAGGAGGATGATGTTATGCGCGAGGCCGGGAAAACATTTTCAGAGGAACGTGTGGCCACTGCGTTCAGTGCGTTCTCCGAGTTTTTGTCACAATCATGCTGTCGCCGCTGTCAGGTCCTTGAAATATGTCTGACACGCCTGCGGGATGATCTCCTGGATCGTGACGCAACCGCTTCCGAGGATTTGCTCCGCGAACTACAGCGGACCGTGCCCTTTCCCGCCACCCATCCCGCTGAAGATTGTAGCGGGCGCTGTGGACCAGCCCAAATTTTCATGGCGTACCTGACCCCAGGCGCGGACATTCCGCTGCCCAAGCCGAAAGACCACGCGGTCGGTGCGAAGCAGGAATAGGGGCGTGGTTGTGGTGGTGTTATCAAGCCGTGCGTGCTAACTGGGGTCGCTAAGAGAACGTATGTTTCCTCCCGCTCCGACCAAACGACCGCAATACTTCCATCTACTGTGGGATGAAGAGATCGACCGACTTCGCGACGTGCTCCACGCGTTGCAAGAACGCCATGACGATGTCATCACCCGCTGGTATCAGTTGTATACCATTCATTTTGGAGAAGCCCTCTCCCTCTCGCAACGCGAATTTTCTTCCTTGTATGGCACGGATTTGCGCCAAACGGTGGGGCACCTACTGGCCGGAGACATGGAACAGTTTGTCTTGGACCTGCGCGCGACCGGTGAGCAATTGGCCGAGCGTGGGGTGCCGTTTCGCGAGGTCATCGCGTGCCTCCACCTGTTTGAGGAAAGTTGTAGCGTCATCTTCGAGCAACAAGAACGCACCGAACCAACGGCGGAAGAGGATCGGGTCAAGATTCTGCTCACGTTCGATAAACTGAGCCACTGTCGCATCATGGTGCTGGCGGAATCGTATTTCGGCCTCACGCAAGCACGGACCACGACCCGCACCCATGCCTTGGAAGAAGAAGCGGCGCGGCTCGCGCCGGACCATACCATTCGTCAACACTTTCATGGCATCGTCGGCCAAAGTCCGGCGATGCGTGATGTCTTTCAGCGGGTGAGCGCCGCCGGGGCCGCGCGGGGCACCGTGCTCATTGTCGGCGAGAGTGGCACCGGCAAAGAGTTAGTCGCGCGCGCGATTCACGAATCGAGTGGCAACAGTGCCGCGCCGTTCGTGCCAGTCAATTGTTCCGCGCTCCCGCGTGAGTTAATCGAGAGTGAGTTGTTTGGCTACAAGCGCGGCGCGTTCAGCGGAGCGACCACCGAGTATCAAGGCTTGTTTCGCGCGGCGGAAGGCGGGTCGTTGTTCCTCGACGAAGTCACGGAGATGGCCGCCGACACTCAGACCAAGCTGTTGCGAGTGTTGCAGGAACGAGCGATTCGACCCGTGGGGTCGGTGCGGGAGATTCCCGTCAACGTGCGGATCATTGCCTCCACCAATCGCGACCCCCAGGAAGCGGTGCGACAGGGGAGACTGCGGGAAGACCTCTATTATCGACTCCATGTCAACACGATCTTTCTGCCGCCGCTGCGTGACCGACGCGGCGATATCGCGCTACTGGTTGACTATTTTTTGCAATATCTGAGTCAGCGGCTCGGCGTCCCTCCACGAACCATCACCCCTGAAGCGGTGGCGGCGCTGGAACACTACGCGTGGCCTGGGAATGTGCGGGAACTGATGAATGTCCTGGAGAGCGCGTATACCTTTGGACGTTCCGCGATTATCACTGAGAGTGATTTTTCCACCACGATCTCGCTGACGCCTCTCACCTCGCGTCGGGAGATCGCGCGTGAGGCGTCTGCACTCCCTTCGTTTGGTGAAGCGGAACGCGAGCTGATCGCGCGGGCGTTGGCCTCCACATCGGGCAACAAGTTGCAGGCCGCGAAGCTCCTGGGTATCTCACGAAAAAAGCTCTACGCGAAAATCGCGAAGTATCGTCTGGCTGATGGCTTATAACTCGACACTCATAGCGTCGGTTGTTGTGCCAGTGGCTGATGCAAAACGGTCCCTAATACCTTCCGTAACGAGTCCTCATCCGGAGGCTTCTCCGTGTAGTAGAGAACTCCGAGTTGACGAATCTCCCGTTCCAACTCAGCCGTGTGATGCGTCGCCAAATAGATAACGAGTGCATCCGGCCCCTGCTGTCGCAGGGCGCGCAGCAAGGTTGGGCCATCCGTGTCGGGAATCGCATCGTCGATGACCGTCACCCGTGGGCGGAGCTGGCTCACGACGGTTTGACATTCTTGACCCGTCGCCACGGTCAACACACTGTTGCCCGTCATCCCTTCATGCACCAGCCACGCGCGTAGTTGGCCGCGCAATGGCTTGTCGGATGAGACCAGGAGGACTTTCCCCGTAGTAGTCCGTCGCATGCTCGT
>JABFSC010000347.1 GCA_013140885.1 Deltaproteobacteria bacterium
GACAACTGTTGGGTGTGGGGTGCTAGGGGTTGGGGATTGGGAACTTGAAACCTGCAACGGAGAACTTGAGACTGAGGACGGGGGGTGCGTGGCAAGGGATACTCCGCATTCTCCGCAAAACTTCGCGCGCGGCGGATTATCAAATCCACACTGCTCACACCGCGCACGCACTGGCGCGCCGCACTCTGTACAGAACTTCATCCCGTCTGGATTATCGAACTCACAACTTACACAGCGCATGCTGTCAGCCCCCCCATCTCTTTTCTCTCCCGAATACTTTCTCAACCTTGCTGCCGCTCCTATAATTCACAGCACTTATTGAGCATCGACATCTTTCACGTGCTTAAAGCTCGTCTGGATTTCGCCTCCGGCATGCTCACCATTCCTTAACGTGTCGTTCGCTCTTCCAGTTCCTCCAACAACGTCTTGGCCTCTTGTAAGTCCTTGGTGTCAAACCCCTCGGTGAACCAGTGATAGACCTCGGATAACATGTTGTACGCTTCGGCGAGCATGGCGCGTGATCCGGGCCGCGTCGCTTGCTGTTGTCGCAACCGGACCAGACTCATCACCGCGCGTAGTTCGAGCGATTTGGCTTGCTGCTTTTGGGCAATCTCGACAGCCTTCAGAAAACATTGCTCCGCCTCCGCTTGGGGGTCGGGGGTCAGGGATCGGGGATCGGTATCTTTCTTCTGTTCCCCGTACCCCGTACCCCGTTCCCTGTTTTGTTGCAGAGTCAGTTCCCCCTTGACCCGATAAAGCTCCGCCTCATAAAACCGCTCGCCGGTTTTGTCCACCACCGTCAGCGCCTCGGCGAGTGCGGAAAGTCCTTCCTCCACCTGTCCCGCTTTCCCATACACCTCGGCCAGAAGGACAAGATAATAGGATTGAAATATCCCTGCCCCTACGGCTTTGTAGGTGGCCAGTCCTTGACGGATCTGGGTAATCCCCTCTTCAATCTGTCCCTGCTCGGCTAGCGCCCAGCCCCGCAGGACAGCTCCTTGCCCTAACCACACCGCAAATCCTTGCTCACGTGCGAGGGTGAGGCCTGCTTCGGCCCACTCTTGGGTCAGTAGTCTTTCCCGTCGGAGCTGGTGCAACATAACAGCAAAAACTCGAGCAGCGGCCAAGGTGAATGGATACGACAGCTCTTGGGCCAGGGTACGCGCAGCCTCGCTTTTCCGTAGCGCCTGGTCCGGATAGCCCAGATGCCACAGGACCCAGGCTGCATTGGAAAGGCCAAATACCCCCGGCTCTATGCTGTAGAGGAACACATGGGAGCGGTGGCGTTGAGCGTCATACAGGGCCAGGCCCTGCTCCAGGTGCGCCTGGGCCGCGCCGAACTCACCCAGATGGCATAACGTGCTCCCCAGCGCCCGATATGCTTCCACGAGGAATGCCGGGTCTTGCTCACGCTGGGCCAGTCCCAGGAGTTGCTCCCCGAGCTCGCGCGCCACGAGCAACTCGCCCCGCACATGATGAAACCTCCGCAGCCCGGAGAGGGCCGGGAAGAACTGGCGGGTCTCCCCGATCTGTTGGCACAGCTCCCATGCGCGGGTATAGGTAGCCTGCACTTCCGGTGAGGCAAAACCTCTGGTGACCTGTAACGGCATGCCCAGGGTGAGGTGCAGCGTGAGCTCTCGTTGGGCGCGCGCGCGGGTGTCGGGCAACGTGGTGAGGAGATCTAGGGCGGTCGTCAGATGATGGACCGCTTCCACATTGGCCGAGCGTTGCACCGCCTGTTGTCCAGCTAGGTGCAGATACTCGATGGCTTTCTCCGTATTGCCACTGCGGGTGTAGTGATGCGCCAGCTCGCTGTAATGGTCGTCCAGGTTGGCGCGGTAGAGTGCTGCAATGGCCTGCGCCGTGCGCTCATGCAAGTCTTTGCGTCGCTCGTGCAGGACCGTGCCGTAGGCCACTTCCTGCGTGAGGGCATGTTTGAAGATATAACCTGGCTCTGGCAAGGCCGGCTGCTCATAGAGAAACTCTTTGTGTTGGAGGGAGGCCAGGAGGCGATACAGTTGATCTTCGGGCTGGGAGATCACTTGACGGAGCAGACTCAGCGGGAACTCACGACCGATCACCGCCAGTTGTTGGAGCAGGGCTTTTTCTTCTGGAGCCAAGCGGTCGATACGGGCAGCGAGCACGCCTTGCACGGTTGTGGGAATATGCAGGTCGGTTGGGAGGGGCGTATGATCATACGCCCCTCCCTGTGGGGCACGCACCAACACACCTTGTTCCACCAACTCTTGGACGATCTCCTCCATGAAGAACGGCGTGCCTTCGGTCTTCTCCAAGATGAGACGTTTCAGGGCGTGTAGGGGCGTATGATTATACGCCCCTACGGTCGTGCCCAGCAGCTCGTCCAAGAATTCTTCGGCTTCGGGCTTACCGAAAGGCGCTAACCGCAACTGTGTGTAATACGTCTTCTGTCCCCACTCATGCCGATACTCCGGGCGGTAGTTGGTTAAGAGCAGCAGGCGCGCACTGGCCACACTCTCACTGAGCACGTCGAGAAAGCCTTGCGTCTCCCCATCAATCCAGTGCAGGTCTTCAAAGATCAGAATCAGCGGTTGGTTGAGACTCTCGCGTAGGAACAGCTTCTTGAGGCCCTCAAACGTCCGCCGTCGGCGAATCTGCGGGTCCATCTGCTGTAACGGCGAGGGCTGTTCTTCAATGCCCAGCAACGCAAACAGATACGGCAGCGTGTCTTCCAAGCTGCGGTCAGGTAGGGGCGAATAATTATTCGCCAGTAGGGGCGTATAATTATTCGCCCCTACTTTGCCAATCACTTTCTCGCGCCGCTTGCGTTCGTCGTCCTGGGTCTGGATGTCGAAGTAGCTCTTGAGCAGTTCGATCACTGGCAGATAGGGTGACGCTTTACCATGCGACACCGAATAGGCCTGAAGCACGAGTAGGGGCGACCGGCCGGTCGCCCCTACGAATTCGTGAAACAACCGTGACTTGCCTAGCCCCGGTTCGCCCATTGTCCCGACGATCTGTCCATGTCCAGCTTTCGCGTGCTCCAACGCTTTCTTGAGTTGCTCCATCTCGTTCTGCCGGCCTACAAACCGCGTCAGCCCGCGTCTGGTGGCGGAGACTTGCAGACGGGTGCGCAACGGTCCCGCACCGAGCACTTCATAGATGTGCAGCGGCTCTTCCACGCCTTTGATTTGCGTGGG
>JABFSC010000555.1 GCA_013140885.1 Deltaproteobacteria bacterium
GGGATTCATCACTGGATCAATGGTACCGTCGGGCTTGGTCACTGTATGTTACAGACAACCCCAGAGTCCCTCCAGGAACGACAACCGCTGGCCAATGAGACCGGCGACCTTGTCCTCACTTTCGATGGGAGGGTGGACAATCGAGACGAGCTCCGTGCCGCGCTGGAAAGCAAAGGCGCGCGGCTTCGCGATGACACCGATGCGGAACTCGTCTTGCACGCCTACGAATGCTGGGGCAAGGACTGTTTTCCTCGGTTGCTCGGCCCCTTTGCCCTTGTCATGTACGACAAGCGAGAACAGCATGTCGTGCTAGCCCGCGACGCTTTGGGTGATCGCACGCTGTTCTACCATTATGTTCCATACCGCCATCTCTTGGTTGCCTCTGAAGAACAAGCCATTCTCGCGCATCCTGCCGTGACACGTCGAGTAAAAGAATCCGCTATCGCCTCGTTTCTCGCCGTTGACGCGCCTATCCTTGACAGCAGTTTCTTCCAGGGCATTGAAGAACTTGCTCCGGCCCATGTCATAACCGTGAGCACTTCCGCTTTCTCGAATCGGTGTTACTGGCAACTGAATACATCCGCGCGTATCCATTATCGCTCGGACCAGGACTATGCCGATCACTTTCTCAGTGTGCTCATGGAGAGTGTGCGTTGTCGCCTGCGCTCACTCTCCCCACCGACAGTCATGATGAGTGGGGGAATGGACTCGACCTCAGTCGCGGCGTTGGCGGCACGTGAGCTGGCAAAAGACCGGCATCAGCCTCCGCTCCGCACCTTGTCGTGGGTTTTTGACACACTGACGAAGTGCGATGAACGCTGGTATATTGAGATGATGACCGTACGCTATCAGACCCGCGCCATCTTTTTCCCCGGTGATAATGAATGGCCCTTACGTGACGTTGACACGTGGCCAGTGTGTCCCAATACGCCCTTACAGAATGCCTATCGCTGGTTGAAGGAACGTTTGTATCGCACCGCGCAAGCACTCGGACACCGGGTGGTGTTGACCGGACTCTTTAGCGATGAGGCGTATACCGGTGATGAACAATGGCTCGCCGACTACTGGCGAGAAAAACGGCTTGGAAAAGCATGCCGGGAAACCGCCCTACATTTCTACCGGCAAGGGGTCCACGACAGTGTCCGTGACCCTGGGTTGCGCTGCCTCGCCGCGCTCATCCTCGCACGGGTCCCGTTCTTTCAACGACTGCGCCAGCGACGGTCCGCTCAATATCCGCCCTGGCTCACCCCGTATGCCCGACAACATCTCCCGCCACCTGTGGAAGTCCTTGGCGACCCACGCCGCCGTCACCAGTATCTGCAATCTATGGGGCCTACTGCCAGCCAGAATGCCACCCAGGAAATCTACTATGCGAGTCGTTGTGGCATCGAACTCTGGCATCCGTACCGAGATCGACGGTTGCTTGAGTTCATGCTCGCGATTCCTGCCTATCAGTTGTTCTCCCACCGCTCAAAACATGTACTCCGCACGGCGATGAAAGGATTCGTACCGGAACCAATCCGCGAAAGAGAACATTCGACCAGTTTGCTCCCACTTTTTGTTCACGGTATATTGGAGCGCGAAGGGAAGAAGGTGCGGGAAATTGTGTACGCACGGGATGCTCTCTGGCCTCGTTATGTCAAAGCAGAATGGGTGAAGAAAGTCTTGACCGAAGACCTACCCTGCGGTGTTGATGGTCCCGCGAGCGTGCTTCCCTGGCAATGTCTCTCTTTAGAACTCTGGATGCAACAAGGTACTCTATGACACTTCCCGATAAGTCTGATAACGAAAATGGGATGCCTGCACCTAAGCAGCCGCACGGACAAAAAACCCAGCGGAAGCCTTACGTCCGTCCGCAGCTCTATCCCTTTGGTGATTTGCGGAGCTTGACCCTTGGTGGCTCTCCAGGGGTTGGAGATTCGGGCAATCCGCGTACGCAACGAGGTCGGTAAATATTACTGGCGTCACGGAAAACGGTGATTTCCTCCACTCAACCACGATGGCCGCTGTAATCGCTTCCGTTGGGGAGGGTCTTGTTGATTAATCTACAATTGCGGCCACAAACATCTCCACGCGCCCTGCCTGCGGCTCTCTACCAGGTTGTGGGACAATCCTTAGTCACGGATGTCGCCATTCCATGCTTGGCTCCCTTTTCTTCGCCTGCTCCTCTATCCAACGGTGAGAGAACCTTTGAGGATTGTTCTCTCGCCTTGACTGGTGCACCCTCACGGGTCAGTCCCATCTACAATGGCGAGGGATGGATTGGTGGGCAGTGGCAAGCCGTCAAGAGCTGGAAGACCACTGCTGGATACCATATCGTTATTGCGGACATGGAACATTTTACGGTTACGACCGACGGTTCCTCCATTGTTCGCCTCTCAGAGACATTGCCCTGCTCGTCTCCGCTGTTGGCGGAAATTGTCCTTGGCCCCGTGCTCTTACTCGCCCTCGCGCTCAATGGAATTTACTGCCTGCATGGTAGCGCTGTGACACGCAAAGACGGGACCGCTATTGCCTTTCTTGGCAGCTCCGGTGCGGGGAAATCAACGCTAGGGCTCTTTCTTGGAAGACATCCAACCTCCTTATGGAAAAGCATTGCTGATGATGTCATTGCCCTCACCTTGACTGAGGGTCGCCCCTTTTTGCTCCCTGATTTTCCTCAACTGAAATGGAACCACAGTGAGCAGTCCTCACTTTCAACGTGGTCTCAGCTTCCGCTTGTTCGTTGTTATCTCCTTGATGCTTCAGACGTTCCACAACCTGTTGGTGTGATATTGCACTCTCCTATGAATCAGCGGAGTGCCTTCCAGACGTTCGTCCATCACACTCATGCCGCCCGTCTATTTGACGCGAAGCTACTCACGTATCATCTGGGCTTCTGCGATGATGTGACACGGGCCGTTCCCGTCAGACGATTACAATACCCGCGCTGTCTCGCCAGCCTCCCTTTGGTGACAGAGGCAGTGCGCCGAGATCTCTTGGTGGATATCGAAGCCGCGCTGCCTGCCGCCGATCCTTAAAGAACCGCTCCAGATTACCGATAGATACTAACTCAAGAGATTTTATGGGAGTTCTTCCTATGCGATTTTCATCTATTCTGTCCCGCTTCGCCCAACTCATGTTGCTGGTCGGTGGCCTATGGTTATCGTGTGACACGCAGATCGTCTTTGCTCAAAC
>JABFSC010000574.1 GCA_013140885.1 Deltaproteobacteria bacterium
GTCACAAGGCGAAGCGTCGCTGCATTTTCTCGCACCGGCCTTGTTGGACACATGGGAGAATCAGCGCAAGCAAGAACGCAACGCGAATCACGATCTCAACTATGCGCCACATGGTGTATATCCCACTACTGGGACCGACTGCTGGATCGCGATCGCCGTGACTACCGATGACCAATGGCGCGGGTTGTGCGGAGTGATGAAACGGACGGAGTTAGAGACTGATGCGCGGTTCAGCACCACAGCCGCACGGCTCGCGCATCAACAGGAGTTGGACGATCTCCTCGCGGCGTGGACACAAAATCAAGACAAGTTCGCGCTCGAAGCGGCCTTACAAGCGGGCGGCGTGCCCGCGACCGCGGTGCGTACGATGAAGGAACTGGCCGCGGACCCACAAATCGTGCATCGCCAGCACTTCGTGGAACTCGACCACCCCAAGTTTGGCAAGACGACGGTTGAAGGATCGCGCTTCCGCTTGTCGCGCACGCCCGCACGGATTGAAGGAGCAGCGCCAACGATGGGACGTGACAATCAGTATGTGCTGGAGACGCTGCTGGGGTATAGCGAGGAGCGGATCACGGAGATCGTGGCGTCGGGGGTGTTGGAGTAGGGAGGACTACTACCACTTCTGAAAATCATCGACACGCTGCCCTCTCTCCCAAATGGAAGAGAGGGCAGCGTAACCATCTTCAATTCAACTGAAACCGCATCATACCGAACCCGACCGCCATCATCGGCTCATACATGACGACTTCGCCCTTGGCCCCAGCGACCGCGCCCGCGACCGCTACCCAATTGCGAATCTCATGCGTACCGTTGCCGCTCGCGTCGATCTCGGCATCGGTGTAGTCCCGCAGCGCTGGACTGTTGGCGCACAGCAAGTCGAGAAACTTGCGATCAAATGTGGGATCAATCCGGCCCATATCAGGGGTGCCGACCGCGTGAGACAGGCCCCCGGTGCCGAGCAGCGCGATCTTGCGTGACCCGCCCCATTTGCGGATTGCGTCCCCGACCGCGCGGCCAAAATCGTAACAGCGCGCCACACTCGGTAGCGGCGGCAGCACGCAGTTCTGAATGAGCCAGAGATAGGACATGTCCCACTTCGGCGTGAGGAAATGGAGACAGGTGACAAACCCATGATCCAATCCAACTTCACCCAGCCGTGTGAGATCGAACCCTTGCTGGACTCCTTCCGTCATAATGGTCTCGGCCAGTTCGGGTACGAAGTTCAAGTGTAGACTATTGCGTGGGATCCCCAGCCAGTTTTCGACCGGCCCGTCCACAGTGGGCGCGGTGACGACACCAAAAGATGGATAGCGGCGCGGGTCGAGCGCGTTGAAGTGCTCGTCGGAAATCACAACCAGCGTATCCGCGCCCGAAGTCCGCAGGGTGTCACGCAGGGTATCAAACCCGTGGTTAATTTTTTTCCATGCGGCTTCATCCGCCATGTGTGGGGCGCTGGTGAGTAAGGGCGAATGGACGGACGCCATTGCCGCGACAATTTGAGCCATACAATTCTCCTCTCTATGTGTGACGATGCTAATGAGCGGGTGCTTGTCCGCTGTGACCGGTGGCAGCTTGCAGTTGGCCGATATACTGTCCCAGGTCATAATGGATAGCGAAGGAAAACTGCACGAGAATATAAGGGTGCACGCCGCCCTTGGTGTACAGCCATCCCATGTCCTTGGCTTTGAGGTGATCGCGTTCCTCGGTGGTCAACCCATATTGCGCGGCCACGGCATCGGGATCACGTTCATACCGGCTCATAGCCTCTTCCGAACGAAACAGATCAACCAACATGATATTGAGTGCGTTCGCGCTCATTGAGGGGTCCTCCTTTGGTGCTGATATAGCTCGTTCGCTCCGCTTACTCTATAGCTTGATCCATGGGCCAAAACGAGAAAGGACCTCAACATGCAAACCGCGGAACGCTCCGTTGTTCGGGTGATTCAAGCGCAACCAACTTCAGACGGCGCGGGTGTGAAACTCGCGCGCAGTTTGGGCACACCGACGCTGGACTATCTCGATCCCTTTCTGATGTTGGACGAATTCAAGTCCGACACCGGTACCGATTACATCGCTGGCTTTCCTGACCACCCCCATCGTGGATTCGAGACCGTGACCTACATGCTGGCCGGAGCGATGCGGCATCGTGACCATAAAGGCAATGAGGGGAATCTGTGTCCAGGCAGTATCCAGTGGATGACAGCTGGTCGTGGGATCATCCACTCGGAAATGCCGCAACAGCAAGACGGGCTGATGTGGGGATTTCAACTGTGGGTCAATTTGCCAGCGGCGCAAAAGATGACCGCGCCTCGCTATCAGGACATTCCGCCAGAAGCGGTGCCGGAAGTGGTGCTGGAAAACGGCGTGCACATTCGCGTGCTGGTGGGCGAGAGCCACGGCGTGCGTGGGGCCGTGCAAGGGATCGCGACCGCTCCGTTGTATCTCGATGTGCGCATGCCCGCGCGGGCGAGTTGCGCACTGCCGGTCCAGCGTGGACATACGGCATTCTGCTATGTGTTCGAGGGGGCCGGGACATTTGGCGCGTCAACACAGAACGTGACGCAACAGCAGCTCGCGGTCTTCTCGGATGGGGAGACTGTCACCGTCAAAACCGCGGAGACCCCAGTGCGGTTTCTGCTGTTGGCGGGTAAACCCCTGCGCGAGCCGGTTGCCCGCTATGGACCGTTTGTGATGAATACCAGGGAAGAGATCGTCCAAGCCTTCGAGGACTTTCAACGGGGGACGTTTCTGGGATAGCCATGACACCAGCAATTCGCACAGCGGAAAAAGCCAAGATCGCCTTCGAGGTTCGTGAGTATCAGCACGATCCCCGTGCCGAGTCTTATGGACTCGAAGCCGCCGCCGCCCTTGGGGTACCGGTCGAGCAGGTCTTTAAGACGTTGATCGCCAAACTCGATACGCGCGAACTCGTGGCCGCCCTCGTCCCCGTTCATAAGCAGCTTGACCTGAAAGCGTTAGCCTCGGCTTTGCGTGTGAAGAAAGTCGAAATGGCCGAGGTCGCGGAAGCCGAACGCGCCACTGGCTACGTTTCTGGTGGCATCAGTCCACTTGGACAACGCAAACGACTGCGCACCGTGGCCGATGCCAGTATTGTGCGACTCGAAAGAGTGTTTGTGAGCGCTGGCCGCCGGGGCATGGATGTGGAGCT
>JABFSC010000329.1 GCA_013140885.1 Deltaproteobacteria bacterium
CTCTTGGGGTTTTGCTTCATTGACCGTCAATGCACGGCCTTGGAGTTCGTGTCCGTTGAATCGCTCGATTGCAGTTTTCGCCTCGTCGTTGTTGCTCATCTCGACAAACCCAAAGCCCCGGGAACGGCCTGTGAACTTATCACTAATGATATTAACTGAAGAGACCGCACCGACTTCGCCAAACAGCGACTCTAGGTCCGCGGACGTGGTGTTAAAAGGAAGATTCCCTACGAACAACTTTGTTGCCATCACTTACCTCCATCGGGTACAAAAAAAGGCCCCTAAACCCGTGAGTGGGTTCAGGGGCCTCAACAACTCGCGAACCGACTCACTTCAACCGAACGGTACGAACCGGACAACCTTTTTAACGCCGCGCAACCCTACCAGATTCTTTTTCTGATTACAATGAGAAAATACAGAAACTGTCATCTACAAAATAAGGCGCGCTTACAGCTCGCGCGAGGGTTGCCATGCGCGCGAAGCCCTCGTTTTCATTGAGGAGAACGTGGATTCATGGCCGCGAGTAGCGCGGCGGAGATCGTCTCGCGCGCGAAGCCTTTGCCGATCACGACGACATGCTCTGGTGGCTCCGGGAGCAGATCAATCCACTCCATGTCGAAGTCACCCAACACATATTGAAACATCCACTGCTCATCCGAGTCGGTGAACCGCACGAATCCTTTCGCCCGCCACACGGTCGGCGGCAAAGTCCGCATGACCTGCTCAAAGCGCTCGCGCACGAAGGGCTGCTCGCACAGCACGGTCATCGTATGAAAATGGTCATGGATCGGAGCGGCAAGCGTCCGTGTTGGCACGCGCGTCACCTCGCCGGGCGTTTGCAATAAGCGGGCATAGTCCATCTGGCCGCGTTCGGTCCACAAAATCTCACCGCGTGGGTTCAACGCCCGCACCTCGGCGGTCAGCGCTTGCAAGGTCGGTTCATCGGCGAGGTCGCGCTTATTGATGAGGACCACGTCGGCGAGTTCCGTCTGTTGGCGAATGCCGGAGTGCATCTCGTCGGCGAGCCGCGCGAAGTTGATGGGGTCCAGCACGGCGATCATCGACGCGAGGCGCACGAAGGGCAGCACATCTTCCTTGGTGAGCTGATCAACCAACTCAATCGGATCGGCGAGCCCGGTAGCTTCAATGAAAATCACCTCCGGCTTGAAGGCGAGAACATCTTGAATAGCGAGTCCGAGCGTCCCACCAATGGTGCAGCAGATGCACCCATTGGTCATCTCGCGTACGCTGTAACCTTGCCCGCGCAGCAGTTCGCCGTCGATGTTGATCTCACCATATTCGTTCATCATCACCGCCGGTTTTATGCCGTTGGCGAGGCAATGTGAGAGCAACCGCTGAAGCAGCGTGGTTTTCCCACTCCCCAAGAATCCGGAAATCAGATGGACGGGAATGCGCTCGGCATCCACGAAGACCAGTCGTTCTTTGATCTCGGTCATTAGTTAGTCACGCAAAAGTCGCATCGCTGCATTGCCCGGCATGATTGGGATTTCCATCGGTGGTGTCAAGCCGAGAGGAGCCGGATGGCGGGTTTCTTTTTTCTCCGTGGAGAATCTGCTATGGCCGAGGCTTCCATGACAACAGGAAGGGAGCAATTCCGTGGCCTCACAACCAGAACGAGCGGGCCTGCAACTTGGGCTCTTCATGCCTAACTGCTCAAATATGTATGCCATTAGTACCTACCGCACCGAGCCCGACGAATGGCCATACGAGAGCAACAAGAAGATCGCGCTGGCGGCGGAAGAGGCGGGGCTGCATTTCCTCTTTCCAGTCAGTCGCTGGCGTGGATTCGGCGGCAAAACTAATTATCTGGGCACGTCGTTGGAAACCATGACGTGGGCGTCGGCTTTGCTCGCGGTGACACAAAAAATTCATGTCTACTCGACGGTCCATATTCCCGTGTTTCATCCACTGGTGGCGGCCAAGATGGGAGCCTCGCTCGATCACATTGGCAACGGACGCTGGGGGATCAACATCGTCAGCGGCTGGAGCAAGGAAGAATTTGGCATGATGGGCATTGAGCTGTTGCCACATCGAGAACGGTACCAGCGCACGACGGCGTTCATTGAGATTCTCAAGGGGTTATGGACGACCGAACCAGGGACCTTCAACCATGATTCGCCGTGGTACCACATTGAAAATGGCTACGTGATGCCGCAGCCCGTGCACAAGCCGCACCCGCCCATCGCCAACGCGGGCATTTCCGAGGAGGCGAAAGACTTGGTCGCGCGGCTGTGTGACGTGGCGTTTATTGGGCCACCGTCAATTGAAGGCACGATCGACTTGACGCGCGAATTCAAGGAGCGGGCGCGTCAGTATGGCCGCACGGTGCGCTGCGCGGGGTATCCATTCGTGTTGTGGCGCGACTCGGAGAAAGAGGCGCAGGACGAATGTCGTCGCATCGTCGGGCACATGGACACCGTCGCGGTGGAAAACTGGGCGCGGGGGTTGAATATCGGCAGTGGCTCGTTCGATCAGTTCACGTTGGAGATGTTCACCCTTGGCGCGGGCGCGTTGCCGGTGGTCGGCACCGCCGAACAAGTGGCGCTCAAACTCAAGCGGTTGTACGACTTGGGGATGGACGGGGTGCTAATGGTGTTCTTGTCGTACCATGAGGACACCGTGCGGTTTGGCAAGGAGATCATGCCGCTGTTGCGGCAGCTGGCAGTTGTGGCATAAGCATGTTGCAGTGTGTCGGACTTCCTACCATCCCCGTTTTTGCGTCGCGCGTCGTAGCGCTTTGAATGCAGGCTTATCCTTCCCGGAATGCGAGTGCGTACGCAATCCGAGAGAAAGCAAATATGCCTTGAACCTCTCATCATCTAAACCATAATACTTGACAAGTTCGTCGACCTGGGCAGACGAAATATCCGTCAGCCACGTAAATGAGAGATAGGGAATCCGCTTCGAATGCGCGTCCCAAATCTGAAAAACCTCGTCAATGAACGTCCGTTGTTGGGCTTGCGAACTCCCTAACAGCGGACTAGCTGGATAGCCAATCTCAACGAAGTACACCGGCTTCCGCGGGTACAGTGCCAGCAGGCTCTCGATTTCCCCCCGCATGACTGCGGGATCCTTAACACTAAAATCCTCATGCAACGGATAATACGTGACAATGACAATGTCACTCACTCGATTGATCCGTGCAAGTTGAGCACGGGCGGATTGCGACAATCCATAGAGGGTGGCTGTTGTACCAACCCGCAGCCCGGGTTTTACCGCGTGCACATAGGCTTTGACCGTCCGGTAAAACACCTCGTACTGCCGCCACAACATTGCATCGCCGCCAATGCCAAGATCAATTTCATTGCCGATTGAGAGGAAGTTGAGTTGCACATGAGGGAGTTGGGAAAACACATAGTCCACAACACGTTGAAATCGTGCGATCATCACCGGATCGTCGAATGCAGTGTTCTGTAAATCTCTCGGTACATGTTTGCCGTTGGTATCGATCGGTCTCAGCACCAGATCAAGCTTCGTATGCGTGGCGGAATAGTAGGTGTTGGCGATGGCAAGAAAATTGGGGGTCATGCCATACACACCGGGAGCGGTTTCTACTTGATCCCAATTCACGCTCAAACTGACCGCTTCCATGCCTACGCTTTTGGCAATCTGGAACGCGGTGTCATAGTTGTTATCCTCCGCGGCATTCACCGAGATACCGAGCGTTCGGGTACCCTTTGGAACCATCTGAGGCTTTGCACGAGGTTCCGCGGCGCTGGCAAACGGTACGGCCAAAGCCCAAGTTATCCCGATGACCAGGACAAAGCCGAAAACGAGCGGGCGCTGAACGTGTTGCATATATCCTCCGAGCAATTCAGGCGGCCATCCGCACATACCCCACCGCCGCCAATGCCGCTGTGGCCCCGTCGCCCGCCGCAGACACTAGTTGTCGTGACGATTCGGCCCGCACATCGCCAGCGGCGAAAATCCCTGGCACCGCCGTGCGCATGCGCAAGTCCGTCACAATCTGACCTTTGTCATTGAGCGGCACCAGGCCGTTGAGAAACTGCGTGTTGGGCGTCAAGCCGATAAAGATAAACGCGCCAGTGACCTCCAATTGCGACCGCTCGCCGGTCTTCACATCCGCGAGTTGCACCCGCTGCACCTCATCGGTTCCTTCGATGGCGGTCACGACCGTGTTGAAACGAAACGCCAGTTTTTCGTTGGCCCGCGCGCGCTCACGCAGGACCCGACAGGCGCTGAGTTCCGCGCCGCGATGCACGACCGTCACCGAAGAGACGTACTCCGTCAGATGCAGCCCTTCATCAAGCGCCGCGTCGCCACCGCCGATCACCACCACGGGTTGGTCCGTGAAAAACGCGCCGTCACACGATGCGCAATGGGACACGCCTCTGCCCAGCAATTCTTCTTCGCCAGGAATGTTCAACTTGGTGAAGCTGGAGCCTGTGGCGATAATCACCGCGCGGGTTCGCATCTCGCCATCATCCGTTTGCAGGACTTTCATTGCGCCATCCACGGCAATGCTTTGGACCTCGGCTAACTTCATTTCCAGCCCCATGTTCGTGGCCTGTTGCTGAAGCAGTGGCCCCAGCGTGTAGCCCGCCACGCCGTCGGGGAAGCCGGGATAATTCTCGATATGGGGGCAGTTCAGCACTTGTCCACCAGCGGAAAAGCGCTCAAGCAACAACGCGCGACAGCGGTCACGCGCGGCATACAGCCCCGCCGTGAAGCCCGCTGCTCCCCCGCCAATAATCACGATGTCATATTCGCCAGCCATGATAAGTTCTCCTGCTCGTCAGTTTCTTGGCCTGGGAGCTTATCAGTAAAGAAAGGACCGCGTCATTAGGACTGAGATGGGAGGGAGGGACGCTGCGCTCCCCCCCTCCGTGGCGCTGGGTTACCCATTGTGACTGTCTTCTCGTTCGCATAAAACCGCTATAGTCTCTGGACCACGAAGGAGTAGGCCATGCTCAGCACCACACACGACCTCTTCCAACGCCATCGGTTAACGGTGGCCGAGTACTACCGCATGGGGGAGACGGGCATCCTCGCGCCAAGTGCCCGGGTGGAGTTAATCGAAGGGGAGGTGATCGATATGCCGCCGATTGGGAGTTTTCATGCGGGAACGGTCAAGTACGTAGGGAGCAAGATAAGAGAAGCTGTGGGAGATCGGGCCATTGTCTCTATCCAGGACCCTGTGTTTCTTGATCTGCACTCCGAGCCGCAACCCGATATCGCGCTGTTGCGACCACGCCCGGATTTCTATCGTAGCTCCCATCCGACACCTGCTGATGTTTTCCTGATCGTCGAAGTGGCGGATACTTCACTTGCGTATGACACACAAATCAAACTCCCGCTCTATGCTCGTCACGGCATTCCGGAGGTGTGGCTGGTTGATTTGTCCAACAGACGATTCCTCGTTCATCGCACGCCGGCCCCAGCAGGATTTCAAGATGTTCAGATACTGACGGATCTCTCCGCTGTCACGCCGCTCTTGTTGCCGGGGATCACCATTGATCTGTCTGATCTCTTCTGAAATCAGTTGGACTCTACGCTGCTGTAGCGCTCCATGTTGAGTGGGGGTTCCAGGAGTCTTTCTCTCATTCAACCGTAACGCGTTAATGGGGTCGAGACGAGAAGCTTTCAATGCCGGATACAAGCCGAACCTCACGCCGACCAACGCGCTAAATCCGATTGCGAGCCCGATGAAGTCCGGGCGAATCAGTGTCGGCCAGCCAAACTGCCCCGTCAGCCGATGCACAACTGACACTCCCAGCCCAACGCCCAAAAGACCGCCAACAAGAGATAAGGTGAGCGCTTCAACCAGGAATTGCGCGAGCACGTCGCGCGGCTTGGCACCAACGGCCATGCGTGAGCCAACCTCACGCGTCCGCTCGGTCACGCGCACCAGCATAATGTTCATGATGCCGATGCCGCCCACGAGCAGTGAGACCGTCGCCACTTGCATCTCGGCAATATCTCCGGCGGTGAGAAAAAGAATCGGCGCTTGCAACGAAGCCGTAAACGGTTTGTCCAACATCGACATTGCGGCCAAGGACCACCCCATGCGTTGGCGCACTGATATTGGTGCAGACAAGGTTCACCTGGGCGCGCGGGAGCGCGGCTTGTGCTTGTGCCACGCCCCCCTTGGCGGCTTCAATGCGCTTGGGCTACTTCCGCATTGGTTTACGTCGTATCGACTTCCGCTTGCGCAAGCGGCTTCAACAATTGGGGAACATTACCGACCTATGCATTCGTGAGATCAAGAAAGAACAGCTCTCTCTTCTTGCTTCGGTTAGGCATTCGTACGTTCCCATTCTTCAGAGCCAATGACATTGAGAAGCGACGCTCGTTTTTTGGCCCGACGGGCCAGATACAACTGCCAGCCGGTGATGGCGAAGAGCGGCATGATGAGGCTTGCCACCATCATCAACGCCCATCCCACCACACCGAAAAAAGTACCGGAATGTAATACGAACATGCTAGTGATCAATTTGCCGCCTAGCGAACGCTTGGCGTAGCGATCATGCTGGAGCACTGCGCCGGTGACTGGATGCAAGACCAGTTGGCTGAAGGCGCGCTCATGCGCCGGGCGGGGCTCTAGATAGCGAATCTCCACTGCCTGTGCGGGGTGTTCCGGCAGGCTTACAGTGGCTGTATGAAACTCGCCGACTTCATGCAGAAATGCCGCCCATACCGTGGCGAAATCAAGGGGGACGGTTAGTGGCGCGCCTACGGTCATTCGTTCACGATTCGGCGGCGGCGCGCCGGTAAGCCTCATGAGACCGTTGCGATACCATTCGTAGGACCAAAACAATCCGGTGAGCCCGGCCAGGAGATACAGGAGTAATACCCAAGTCCCGGTCACAGCGTGTAGCCGCCAGAGAAAAGCGCGACCGGTGAGGGTAAAGTCGAATGTGAGCCAAGTACGCCAGTTCAGCATCCGACGTGGCCAACGGAGATACAACCCGGACAGGCAGAGCACGATCAACGCGAGGGTGGAGGCGCCAGTGATTGCTTTCCCCGTATCACCCGCGGCTAACCAGCGATGGAGTTCCGTTGTGAATCTGAAAAACTCTTGACCCCACGGTTCGCCCAAAGCCGCACCAGTGTAGGGGTCGACATAACGCCACTCAGTGCGCCGCCTCCCACCCTGCCCCGTCGGGCGGCCTTGCCGACGCTGACTGTCCACGCTGGAAGCAAAGCCCACCCGCGCCGCGGCGTGGGGATCGGCGGACAGCTCGAGCCCAATGAGGCGCTTTTCTGGGAAAGCTGTCTGTATGCGCGCGAGCAGTTCCTGCGGTGTCAATGGTCCGTCAGCACGTGGGGGCACCGTGATCACCCCAGGATTCATCCACCGCAGTAGGTCTTGTTCAAACGACAACAGCGCGCCAGTGACACCCATGACCGCGAGTACCACACCAGCGGTGATGCCGAGCAGCCAGTGAACCTGGAGCCAGAATTTTCTCAGCATGATAAGGGATCCTTACGCCTCCGCTCACATGCGCATCAGGTTGTGATAGCACGCCGTGAGTTGCAGCAGTTCCGGCGCGTCTTGCAATCGGTGTGTCAGCCGCTGGGTTGTGGCATCAAGATCGAACAGAAGCGTGCGTTTCGCGTCGTCGCGCACGAAGCTTTGCACCCAAAAGAAACTGGACGTGCGCACGCCGCGCGTGACAGGATTCACGCGATGCAGACTGGTTGCGGGGTAGAGAATCAGATGGCCGGCGGGTAACTTCACGCTGTGGCACCCATAGGTGTCATCAATGAGGAGTTCGCCGCCATCGTAGTCCTCAGGATTACTCAAAAAGAGGGTCGCGGAGAGGTCGGTGCGAAGCGGATTCCCACTGCCGCGTAGCGCGTTATCGACGTGCGCGCCAAAAATCATCCCGGGTTCATACCTATTGAACAACGGTGGAAAAATCCGGCGCGGGAGAGCCGCGCTGATGAACAAGGCATTGCGTGACAGCGCGGCAAGGATGATTGCTCCGAGTTCGCGCGCCGCGGGCGAATCCTCTGGGAGCTGGAGGTTACGTTTAACGCGCTCTGATTGATGCCCAGCGGTGATACGACCATCAATCCACGATGCCTGACCCAGCACGCGATTGATATGAGCAACGACATCAAGGGACAATAGATTTGCGATTTGCACTAACATCGCAGGGCTCCTTATTGGGACGATTCCTAATAGCGTAAACGGAGTGTGACCTGAGCGGAGAACGGGATGCCTGGCAAAGCCGAGGCTGTTTGTCCAGATTCAAAGTACCGCTCGTTACCCAGATTAAAGAGGTTCAATTGCAAGTCGAAATTCTTGTGGTGATAGGCGAGCAAGCCATCGAAACGAACGTAGCCGGGTAAGCGAGCAACGTGATTGTTATTGGTGAACCGGTGCCCGACAAAGAAAACTCCACCACCGACCTCCAAGGCGTCGGTCATGTTGTAGCTGGTCCAGATAACCCCACTATTGCGTGGGACGTTCGCCGGGCTCTTCCCTTCAGTCGGAAGGGCACCAGCAACGGCGTTCGACTTGACCGTCGTGGCATCCAGATAGGCGTAGGAAGCGGAAATGTTCCATCGCGGCAAGATGGAGCCTGCCAATCCCAGCTCAAACCCATCGGTCCGTTGTTCGCCAGCGAGGATATTGCGGGTTGCGTCGTTGGGGTCAGGCGTACGGGCATTGGTCTTTTCCAAACGAAAGAGCGCTCCTGTTGCTGAGAGCCTGCCGTCAAAAAAATCGATCTTGGCGCCAATCTCGAAATTTTGGTTCTTCTCCGCGTCAAGGTCAGCATTCGCGGCATTCAGCGCCAAGGTCTCAGCCGACGGATTGAAAGACGTGCCATACGTGAAGTAATACGATTGCAATTCTTGAGGTTCCCAAACTAGACCGAAGCGATAGCTGAACATGGTATCGGTTTGCTTGAAGTCCGCGCCGCCAGGCACCCGATTGTGAAAATCGACCGCGAAGCGATCCCATCGAAATCCTGCCAATGTTTTCCACTGTGGTGCGAGGTCTAATTGACTCTGCACATAGAACGCTTGCGTTTCCGCCTGCACGTCATTGTAGATATGCAATACGCCAGTCAAGTCATTCGCGCGGCCCGCCCCTACCGTGCGTGTCAGTATGGGACGCAAGATGGCGACCGGTGTGACACCAGTGGAATCCTTGCTGAGGAAATCAAACTCTTCCCGGCCAAATTCTGTCCCAAACAACAGCGTGTGCTGCCGTTCCCATAGCGACGAGGTCCAGGTGAAATCGGTTTGATTGGACAAGTTATGTTGGTTGCTCAAGCGCAACGCTTGATTACGCGCCACGGTTGAGGTCGGTCCAGTATCCGTGACAGCGCCGAAGAGATGCGTCCGATACAATCGTTCGTAATCTCCATACCGCAAGCTGTTACGAACGGAGAGGGTAGGGGTCAGGCGGTGGGTCAGGATCGCCGTGGCAATAGTGGTGTCGTACTCCTGGAGGCGGTCGTCTGGATACCCATAGAACGTATCCCGTGACACCCGCGCTGGTCTGCCATGAAACATCGGCAGGCCGTAGTCAAACACGCTCTCTTCCTCTTGATGGAGCAACTGGAGGGTAAGATCGGTGTCTTTCGTGAGCGCAATACCGATTGCGGGAGCAAGCCCCCAGCGATCGGTAAAGTTAAAGTCGCGGAAACTATCGGCGTCTTGGTAGAGCGCGCTCAACCGCACGTTCAAGAATTCGGTGACTGATCCGCCGACGTCGAGAGTGCCACGCTTGAAGTCATCCGAGCCATAGGTCAATTCTCCCTGCGCCACCAGTTCCGCTGTCGGCTTTTTGGTAATGACGTTGATGAGACCGCCGGTCGTCCCACGGCCAAAGAGGACGGACGAGGGGCCTTTGAGGGCTTCAATGCGTTCGAGGAAAAACGTATCGCGAAAGTATTGTCCATTTTCCTTGACACCATCTAAATCAGACCACACAACATTGGCACACTCAGGCAGCAAGGGGAAAAGTCACCGTGGGTGAGGTTTCCGCGGCTCGCAGGGCCTGGACGGCGGCCGTGACCTCCGGGGTGTAGTAGATTTCCG
>JABFSC010000060.1 GCA_013140885.1 Deltaproteobacteria bacterium
CGTACCCGACCTCATAGAAACCCACCTGGAGTGCGCCAGTCCACCCACGGAGCGCGGCGCGAAGCGCATGCGCGACGGCCCGATGATCGGGGTGCTGCTCAAGCGGACTCGGCGCATAAATGAGCGTTGCGCCGCAAGTCCGGATAGCTTCGGTCAAACGGCTTATGAATGATCCATCGGCCTCTATTTTTCGGTCTGGATATCGCCAGAACTCCCAATCCGTTATGCCGAGATGAGCGAGAGCTTTGAGTGCTTCCGCCTCGCGACAAGCACGAAACACCTCGGGGTCGCTGCCGCCTCGCCAATCACCAGCCTCACCACTAGTCACAAAGATGACCCGCACCGGGTCTTGCTGGCGACGATGCAACAGCAGCGCCCCCCCACAGCCAAACGTTTCATCATCGGGGTGAGGAGCCAAAACCAGAACCCGATGCCCACTCAGGTTCGTGGTGTGGTATGGAATCACCTGTTGTTCGTTCATCATCTAAAATACGTCGTAATCACCGAGCGAATAATAGAAATGCTCAGCCAACCAGGCGGCACGCAACCCCGGCTCAAAGAGACGGCACTCGAAATAGTTGTCCGCCGTGGCTCCAAGAAAGCCACCTGTTCCAGTCAGGAACCCAGACTCCCAAGCGAAACGTGGGAACCATCCTTCCAGTGTCTCCGCCCCCTCGGCGCCGCAGAGCGATTCCACGGCTTGCAAGAGCACCCGCGCCGCCGCGGTGTTCCCTTCCTCAAGAAGAAACTCCATGAAGTAGGCTCGTTCAGACTCAAAACCGACGACAGCGAGTGCCGGGATCCCCGGGATACTGAGCAAGCGGTACCGCTTGCTCGGACGCCGCACGTAGCGCCACGTCAATGTCCCGTGATCTCGCTTCGCGATCATGCCAAACCGCCGCTCAAGTAAGCGCCAATGATCGTCCCATTCGTTCGGCACCTTGGGCAGCACCACAACTCCGGCGGGAAAGGGCACGGGATTCCGCAGGATCTCCTTGCGCACCTTATAGACGGGCACGATGGGCTCGTAGCGGAGCAATCGCTCACCAAGACGGCGATGACGCTCGCCAGGAAAACCGTAGATGAGGAGGCTCTGTCCCTCCCCATACGACTGAATAAACGCGGCTAGGGTTCGACGGAGCAATCCACGTCCCTGGTAGCGCGGGTGGCACATGGTATCCACGCTATCCCACCCCACACCGGATTGTCCTTCCCATCTCAAGTCCTGACGAATTGCCCCATAGTGACACACAATCTCGCCGTCTTCTTCCGCGACAAACATCGGTGGGGGCTCGTTGGCGCGTAGATACTTCCATTGCCAGACCGCCAGCGAGAGTTCCTGATGGAACACGGTCGCAAACAGCCGGATGAGACCTTTTTCATCTCCGGGTTGGTACGCGCGAATGATTGGCACTGGGTGAGTTTCTCGTGACAGAACGATTGCGTGGGTAGGTGGTATCGGCTGCATGCGGAGGCGTCAAGGGATTCCAGGACGTTTCTCCCAGCGCCACTGGCGTAACACGCGGAGATCAGGAAGCGAAACCAGTCGCGCGAAAAATTCCCCGTCGCCTAATTGTCGCCAGACCACGGGAGAGAGAGAAAGCTGTGGGTGAGAAGCAAAGTGGGCAACCGCTGGGGTACAGGACGACACGGGAGAGACTAAGAACAGATACGCGCCCGTCTCCATCGTCGCGTGGGAGAAGGATGGAGGCTCGGTCAGCGACCCAAGATCTTGATATTCACCCAGAGTCGCCGGCGCGGCAAAACGTGTACCCATCGCTGATTCCAAGGCGAAGATGAGTTGCCATCGCCTGGAGCCGTAATGCTTGTGGAAATACCGCACCTCCGACTCGACGAACTTCCGCTGAGCGGTCACCTGCTCTTGGCGCGCGCTTTGGTTATACAAATGCGCCACCTCCGCCGTCGGCACGTAGTGTAACGTATACCCGTGCTGTCGCACTCGGCGACACCAATCGGTGTCCTCATAATAAAGCGCGAATCGTTCATCGAACCCACCGCACTTCGCCACCACGTCACGATGGGTGAGGATACACGCGCCAGAAAGCATCATTTGCTCAAGGGGCTCCCGCGAATGCCAGTACTGGACCGCGCTACGCAGCCACCGAGCCTGCCACTGCTTCCCCCACCAGGACCACACTTGAGCCATCGTGGCCTGCACACGCGTCGTCAAGGTAACCGGATCACTGGGTGGCAACAAAAATTCGCGCGCGCGATCCCACCACAAGCGTGGTCCCACCGCGCCGCAATGCGGGAACGACACCCATGTTGCGATCAACGTTTGTAAGGCGTTCGGGAAATACCAGGTGTCGGAATTAGAAAACAACAAGAACTCGCCACGCGCGTGCCCACTCGCCAGATTGAGCGCCGCGCCGTAGCCACGGTTGTCGTCACAAAAAAGAACGGTCGCGTCGAGGTCATGGAGCTGGGCACGGTCCTCAGGGCGCGAGGCATTATCGACCACGATGATTTCCAGTTCCGCTGGAGTACCGTCAATGTGGGACAATTGCTGCGCACGCAGGGAGGTCACACAGTCACGTGTCAAATCCGCCGTGTTGTAGTTCACAATGAGTACGGAAAGAAGAGGCATGGCTGACATGATGAAAAGGGAGCGGTCGGATTCTCACGCGTGAGCTGCACACTGCCATCGCCACCGTGTCACTGGTTGGCAAGACGGACCACTCAACAGCCGGGCATGATAAGTCCCAGCCGGCATCTCCTCCCACAAAGCAGCGGGCCATTCAAAGGTACTACCCGGTGGAAAGATCGTTGCCGCACTCTCGAAAAGGGGATCAAAGGCGACCTGTAAGACTTGTGGCAGCGTGACCGAAGACCAGGAAAGTCTGGGAGGCTTGTCTATTGCTCCAAGATCATGCACCGGCGCGGCAATCTGGTTCACTGTCACAGTGGAAAGTGCCGCCACCAATTTCGCTCCAGCCCGCCCGTAGCGCCCCCGCCAATAGCGCCGACTCGAAACGTTCGCCCAGCGTTGGACACGGGGCGAACCACCGCGAGAACTATGACCAAAGGCATGAATCGCTTCAGCCGACGGCAACGTAAAAAGCTGGTATCCGGCACGGCGTGCCCGCTGACTCCACTCCACCTCCTCGTAATAGAAGGGAAACTGGGCATCAAGTGGACCAATCCGTGCC
>JABFSC010000102.1 GCA_013140885.1 Deltaproteobacteria bacterium
CCCGCATTCACGGCCACCCGGACGCCAGCTTGCTCAACTGCGGCCAGTGAAGGAAACCGCTCCCGGTCGGCGACAAGCACCACGGCTTGGGCGACGGTGTACGGACGAGTGAACGTCGCGGTCAGGGTGCGTTCTGGTCGTAGGGTTACCCCACTCATCGCGACATCAAATTTCCCCGCGCTCAAATCCGCCCGCAACTCTGGCCACCGGAAGCGCACAAGTTCAAGTCGCACTCCTAAATCCGTCGCCACTCGTTGGGCGACATCGACATCGAAGCCGCGACAATCCGTGAACTGTTCCGAACAGAGACTAAAAGGTTGGTAATCCCCGCTGATGCCGACCCGCAGCGTGCCCCGCGAGCGGACAGTCTCCAAGTCATCAGCATGCACGGCGGATGACAAGCGCATCACTGCGAGCAGGAGTGAAACGAGAAGAACACGAGGGGATAGTGACATTGGATGCCTTTCTACTGGTCGTGCTTAGTTGTCCTTGAGTTGCGGTGCCGGACCAATATACCGTGCACGCGGACGAATGAGTTGATCGAGTTGGTATTGTTCAATGGCCTGACCGATCCATCCAATCGTGCGGCCCAGCGCGAACAGCGCGAGCGCCGATCCGGGAGGCAGGTGCAAGGCATTCGCTAGGACCGCCAAGGCGAAATCAATAGTCGGGCGCTGACCAATGGCCCGCTGCATTTGCGTGGCCACCGTCTTCCCCAGCGTGATCGCGGCCTCCTGCGGACACGTCTTCGCCGCTAATGCCAGTAATGCGGTGGCGCGCGGGTCTCCATCGGGATAGAGCTGGTGCCCAAAGCCCGGCACTCGCTCCCCGCGCTTCAAGCGTTGCGTGATGACCGTGACCGCGCGCTCTGGTGTCGCCACTTCGGCCATGAACGCTTCGACTTGATCGGTATATCCCCCGTGTTTCGCGCCTTGGAGCGCGGCGAGACCAGCGATCACCACCGCGTACGGGGTGGCATTCGCTGAGGCCACGCAGCGCGCGGTGAACGCGGATACATTCAATTCGTGGTCCGCGCACAATATCAGTGCCGCGCGGAGCAGCGAGGCCGCCGCCGGATTGTGAGGCACCCATCCTTCTTGCAGGGTGCGAACCAAGTCAGGCCCGCTGCTGTTGCGCCCCACGGCAATCAGCGTCAACAGCCACAGAATACGAGCGCCAGTGTGCGCCACCGCGTGTGGCTGAAAATCGTATGCCGCCACATCTTCCGTCGCGGCCATCGGCAGGATCAACTGAAAGCGCTCTATGGGGGTTACCTCCGTCAGTAGTTCAGAGAGGCGACGCTGCATCGTGAAACAGCGTGACGGGAGCTTTTGCTCCGCCGTACCGAACAGGGTCGCGGTGTTCGCATCAAGTTGTCCCAGCCAGAGTAGTGCCGCGACGTGCTCAACGCTCTGTGTGGTCGCCAGGCTGACCGCATCATAGCCGCGATAATACAGATGCCCGTCGGCGATGAGCGTGATCGCCGAATCGAGCACCGGCATGCCCAAATGCAAGGCCTTGGCCGCCACCGTGGCGGGATTGCGCCGCAGCTCCTTGCGCTCGCCAAGGCGTTCGACATCCTCGCGGAAGTAGCGACGGGCACGTTTGCTGCCCTCTATCGGCTCCGAGCGAATCAGACCACGACTGACATACGCGTACAGCGTCGGCGCGCTGACGCTGAGGACTTCGGCTGCTTCCCGCGCCGTCAGGTACTGCTTGTCCGCCATAATTTCAGCCTCCTTTCCGTGGGAACGAGGGGTCGACGTGAAATATATTTTATATTGATTATAAAATCAACGTTGACTCTATATTATTAAATTTTACAATGATGGCAGAATCAAGCAAGGAGGACTGCCATGACGATGTGGAATGCGAGCAAGCGACGATTGATGGCGACCACTGGCGCCACGTACCGCTATGAGTTGCAGGATGTGCCTGAGCCCAACCTATTGCGTGAGGTGTTTCCGTATGACGCCGTGCCAAAAGTGGTGTTCGATGGAGTGACGGAAGAACTCGACCCGGCCCCGGAGTTCTACATCACCGACACGACCTTTCGTGATGGGCAGCAGGCCCGCCCGCCTTATACGGTCCAGCAGATTGTTGATCTCTATACGCTGCTCCATCGCCTCGGTGGTCCGCGGGGCATCATTCGCCAGGCGGAGTTTTTTCTCTATGCCGAGGCTGATCGTGAGGCGGTCAACCGCTGCCTTGCGCTTGGCTATCAGTTTCCCGAGGTCACGGGCTGGATTCGCGCGGTGAAATCCGACTTCACGCTCGTCAAGGAAATGGGGCTTAAGGAAACTGGGATTTTGACCTCGTGTTCGGACTATCACATCTTCCTCAAACTCAAGCGGACACGTCGCCAAGCTTTCGAGGAATATCTCGGTGTCGTGAAAGACGCGCTCGACGCTGGGATTCACATTCGCTGCCATCTCGAAGACGCGACGCGAGCGGACTTCTATGGCTTTGTCGTTCCCTTCGTCAGCGAACTCATGCGTCTGCGCGAAGAGAGTGGCATCCCGATTAAAATTCGCGTGTGCGACACGATGGGGTTTGGCGTGCCGTTTCCTGGCGCGGCCCTGCCTCGTAGCGTGCCAAAGTTGATTCAGGGATTGCGACGCGAGTGCGGGGTGCCGCCGGAATGTCTTGAATGGCACGGCCATAACGACTTCCACAAGGTGTTGGTCAATGCGTCCACCGCGTGGCTTCACGGCTGCATGTATGCCAACGGCACGTTGCTGGGGTACGGCGAGCGCACCGGCAACCCACCGCTGGAAGGGCTGGTCATGGAGTATGTTTCGCTTACCGGGGAGACCAACGGGATGGATACAACCGTCATCAGCGAAATCGCCCAGTATTTTGAACAGGAGATCAAGTATCAGATTCCGCCCAACTATCCATTTGTCGGGCGCGACTTCAACGTCACGCGCGCGGGGATTCACGCGGACGGTCTGCTGAAGGATGAGGAGATTTACAACATCTTTGATACGACAAGAATTCTCGGGCGCCCGCCGCGGGTGGCGGTGGACAAGACCTCGGGGACGGCGGGCGTGTCATGGTGGATCAATACCTGCCTCAATCTACCCTCCGCGCGGCGTGTGGATAAAAAGGCGGACAGTGTGCGGAAGATCACGGAGTGGGTGGATGCCCAGTACAACCAGGGACGCACGACTTCCATTTCAGATGAAGAAATGTTGCTCCAGGTACGGCGGTATTTGCCGACACTGGTGCCCGTGGTGGAGGAGCGCGTGTGATGGTGTGGTGCCAGGGTGGACTTATGGAGACTTTCTCCTGTCCCGCTCTGATGCCTCCGAGACTGGCCTGAGGCTCGCCCCCGATGTCCCCTGACTTGCAAAGCGCTAGAGCAGTGCAGATAATACGGCGGTCCGAAGAATCCACACCGGCCAACAAAAAAGGGGAAGTTCTTATGCCAATCGAGAAAAGTGTGACCGAGCGTATTTTGCACGTGCTGCGTCCATACGCGGCGCATTGGGGTGGAACGTTGGGACGCGGGGACCTCGTCATTCCGCAACGCGAGATTCCCCGTGTGATCCATGACGTGATTGACGCGGTCCGCGAAGCCACGGAAGGACGACGGGAAGCGTCCGACCTAGACCTTTTTCAAGTGCTCAAGGAAAGCCGTCATCTCTCGTCAATCCAAGAGCAAGTCGATCGGCTGCAAGAGCACTTCGTGGTCCTGAAACGACAGCCGTAAGCGCGGACGGCCGACGGTGGGCCGCTGACTGCCTTGACGCCGTCCGATTCTCCCGGTCTGTTGCCAACATGAATCCAGCTTTCAGTGCCCGCCTGGTCAATGGTCCGTTTGGAGATCCAGGCTTATACATTCATCTGCGCCTAGAGGGGCGGGCGCTCCTCTTTGACCTTGGCCACAATAACGCCCTGCCCGCCGCTGACCTGTTCCGGGTGAGCCATGTGTTCGTCTCGCACTGTCACATGGACCACTTCATCGGGTTCGATCATGTCCTGCGCCTCTTGCTCGCGCGCGACAAGACGCTGTATCTCTTTGGTCCACCGGGCATTCGTGCGTGCGTGGAAGGCAAACTGCGCGGCTACACGTGGAATCTCGTCGATAACTACGAGTTCGCCATCGAAGTCGCCGAGGTCGCGCCCGACCACGTCCAGCGCACGCTCTTTCCCGCCGCGACGGGATTCACCCCAAAACCCCTCGCGGCCGAGCCGTTTACCGGCACGCTATTGGACGAGCCGAAGTTTCGCGTGCGCACCGCGCATCTCGACCATCGCATTCATTCGCTGGGATTCGCGCTGGAAGAAAAGACCCATCTTAATGTCGATACGACAGTGCTGGAACGCCTGCACCTCAAGGGCGGTCCGTGGTTATCGGAGTTGAAACGGGCCTTGCAGCAGCGCGAACCGGACGAGACCCTCATCACCGCGTGCTGGCGAGAGAAGGGCCAAGAGGTGAGCCAGACACTCTCGCTTGGCGAGCTGCGGGACACGCTCGTCAAGGAAACACGTGGGCAAAAAATCGCCTACGTGGTGGACACCATTTTTACCCCTGAGAACGCCGCGCGCATTGCCACCCTCGCGCAGGGGGCCGATCTTTTTTTCTGCGAATCGCCGTTCCTCAATGAAGATGAAGACCAAGCCACGCGCCGGTATCATTTGACCGCGCGACAAGCGGGGTTGCTGGGGCGTATGGCGCGGGCCGAGAAACTCATGGTGTTCCATTTCTCGCCGCGTTATTCCGGTCAGGCCGATCGGCTCTATCGTGAAGCCCAGGAGACGTTTTATGGGAGAGGCGAGCAGGGAAATGAGAATAAGGAAGAGAACACGCGATCCCCCTCACCTTAATCCTCTCCCAGTCGGGAGGCGAACCTGGAGAAGGAGCCAGCCGTGGAAATCTCCGCAGCCGTACAGCACTTCATTCATTCCCATGTCGTGGCTCGCTTAGCCACGGCGGGCGACGACCGACAGCCACATGTCATTCCTTTTTGTTACGCCTTTGACGGAATGTCTTTCTATTTCGTGGTCGATGAGAAGCCGAAACGACAGACCGGCAAGCCCCTGAAGCGCATTCGCAACATGTTGGAGAATCCCCAGGTGGCGTTGGTCATCGACGATTATGCGGACGACTGGTCACAACTGGCGTATGTGATGGTGCGTGGCGAGGCCGCGGTAGTCGAGGACGAAGAGGAGTATCAGCGGGCGCTTGGCTTACTGCGGGATCGGTATCAGCAGTATCACAGCATGACACTGACGTTTCCCCACAATGCCATGATTCGTATCACGCCGAGGAAGGTGAATGCGTGGGGGAAGATTGGGGAGAGTGCGGGGGAATGACAGCCGGGGGATTGAGCCCGGTACGTGGGCAATGGCCTACGTGGGGAGGTTCCGAAAGTTCCCTCTCCCGGATGGGAGAGGGCTAGGGTGAGGGGGATCAAGTGATCTTTCCTTTGATCCCATCGCGCGTGTTCTACTTGTACCGCGGAATGATGTGTTTGCCGTACATCTCGACTTGCCGTTTGACTTCGTCAATGGGCAGGAACCCCTGATCGCCTTGCCACACCAGCCATTCAGGATGCACGTTCTCCACCATCGCATCCATGCTGCGCTTGATGTCATCGGGATTCCCTAAATAGGTGAAATCCGCCCGTTCCATGCGCGGCACGTTACACTCCTCGGCGGGCAACATCATTTTGCCGCTGGGGTACTTCGCCTCATCCGCCGGCTCGCGCCAGGCCTCGAAGAATCCAAAGTGATAGAAGAATTTGCGGAACGCGACGCCGCATATTCCCTGGTCCGCGAGGATGCGGGCTTTCTCCTTGTTCTCGGCGAAATAGAAGGCGCGCAATACACCCACGTTCTCACCCAGTTTCACCGTCCGTCCCGCTTTCTCCGCCTCTTCCTTGTAGGCTTCCACGAGCTTGCGCACTTGCGGTGGTTGCGAAATCAGAATCGTCGGCGTGATGCTTTCACGCGCGCACCAGCGCACGGTCTCCTCACTAATAGAGAACGCTTGGAAGAGTGGGGGATGCGGGCGTTGATAGGGCTTCGGCACGACATTGATCATCTGAATACGCCCTTGGTCATCGACCTCGCCAGGGAACCCGTATTCACGGGTCCACTCATGCGCGGCCCACGGTGTCCCTTCCTGTGGATACGGATATTCGTAGTGCTTGCCCTTGAAGCGAAACGGTTCGTCTCCCCACGCGAGCTTGAGAAAGCGGAACACTTCTTCAAACGCCTCGCGATTGACGCGGTCGCCTTCGCTCTTGTCGCTGGCGGTGGCACCGACGTGAATCTTCTGGGCCATCTGATTGAGCCAGCGCGTCTGATAGCCACGCGCGAAACCGACGAACGTGCGGCCTTTGGTCAACTGGTCAAGCCAAGCGATTTCGAGAGCGAGGCGGAGCGGGTTCCACCCTGGGAGGACATAGCCAATCGGGCCAACCTTGATGCGTTTGGTGTTGTGAATCACGTGCTGGGTGAGCACCGGCAGACTGCCGATTTCGATCCCTTCACTATGGAGGTGATGTTCGGGAAAGCAGACGGCGTCAAAGCCGACCTCTTCCGCCAGTTGACTGACTTCCACGACCTCCTGAATCATGCGCTGCCAGCGTTCGGGATCATTAGCGATGGGACGCAGGGTGCGTCGTTCTTCCATCGTCGCTGGTAACGTGGGGAGAAAGAAAAACATGCTTTTCATAGAGACTCCTAAGATTGACCCGATAGGGATATACGCGAAGAAGCGGATGTCGTGGGGAGGCCCAGCATCCGCTTCTTCGTTGACTTCATTGGACGTGACATGAGGGCCTTGTTAGTGCGCGGCCGCGAGGCGTGCTTCATCCGCCGCCGTGGGAGCCGAGACTTTGTACAGCTTCTCTCCGTTCCCCCACAGAATTTTCCGCCGCACCGACTCCTCACAATCAGAGAGCCCACCCTTGATGCGCGCGTGCACTTCCTCGCCATACAGCGACGTCGGATGCGGGAAGTCGGTCTCAAAGAGAATGTTGTCCACACCCACCTTGTCGATCAGACGGCGTGGCGCGGTCTGCTCGAACCAGTAACAAGCATAGATGTTCCGCGCGAAGTATTCCGACGGCAGCAGGTCGAATTCCGGGTGCTCTTCGGCCACATCGTTGCCACGGAACTGATAATCCAGCGCTTCGAGCGCGAAGGGAATCCAGCCAATGCCGCTTTCCACCGAGATGAACTTGATCTTCGGATGACGCGCCAACACGCCCGACATAATCAAGTCATTCATCTGGATGCCGTTGCGCAGGAAAATGTTGACCGACAGCTCGGTGAACGCCGCCATCTTGCCATACGCGCCGATCTTGGTTTGCAACAATCCCATTTCCATGTTGCCGGACCCAATGTGAAAACTAATCGGCAGGTCGAGTTCGACCGCGACTTCCCACAACGGAGTCCATTGCGGGTCGCCGAGTAACGGTTGACCGAGAGATTGCGGTTCGCCAGTGAACAAGATGCCCCGGTGTCCCTTGGCCGCGCAGCGTCGCACTTCCTTGACCGCCGCCGCGACATCCCAGAACGGCAATGAAGTAATTGGCAGCAAGCGGCGAGAGTCCGCCGACGCCCACTCGGTCTGCCAATCATTGTAGATTTGCACGCAGGTGAGCATGAGTTCCGGGTCATTGAGCTTCAGGAACTCCTGCGCGCCAAATCCGCCGACGTTGGGATACATGACCATCGCCCAGATCCCCATCCGGTCCATGTATTTCAACCGTGCGTGGGCATCGTAGGCTCCTGGGTGCATGGCTTCATAGTTCTTGGGTGGGTTCTTGAAATTCCCCACACCAGCGGTCGCGGTGAGTCCCGGACTCGCCAACATTGGTGTGCCCCCGATGATCCACGCCAAGCTGCCATCACTCTTGGTCTCGATGCGGGGCACCAAGTCCTTCATCCTGGCCGGCGCGCGGCTCGTCCACAGGTCCGGGCTTTCCGTCACGTGAGTATCAACATCAATGATTGTGTAACCACTCATACGATAGTCCTCCTTTTCGTTTCTTGTAGACGGTTGGGCATAAAAAGGAAATGGTAGCCGCTTCCGTGGGCCGGACCCTTTCTTTCGGGGACCAGAGAATGGTAGAGAGAGGGCCAAACACTGCTCGGTTATGAAAGGAAAGGGGAACATCATGGCTCAAGATATGGAAGCACGGATGCAGGCGCTCGAGGCACAAATCGCGGAATTACAAGATCGGGAGGCGCTACGCCTCCTGCGATATCGCTATCACGAATGTGTGAACGAGGGAAAACTCGCCGAGATTCCCGATCTGTTCACCGAAGATGGCACGTTGGACTTCGGTTACCTTGGGAAGGCGAAGGGGAGAGCCGAGTTGAAGAAATTTTTTGATGGCCTCCCCCGCTTGTTGGAATTCGTCAAGCAGTTCGTCCATAACCATGTCGTCCAAGTCCAAGGCAATACTGGCACGGGGTTCAGCTATCTTGAAGCGAGAACGGTCTCAAAAGGCGAGAGCTATATGGTGGCGGCTCGCTATGATGATGCCTACGTGAAACAGAACGGACAATGGAAGTTCACCCAGATGAACCTGACACCCTATTTCACCGTGCCGCTACGTGAAGGCTGGGCGCAAGAAGATCGCTTGAAAATGGGGCGGTAGCAACTCACACAAGGAGCACGACGATGGCATATCAACAACTCAGTCTCGATCAGGTGACTGTAGCGGCAACGGGATTCAAGGGCGCTGAAGGCGTGGTGGTGGATCGCGAGGGCAATCTCTACGGCGGTGGCACCGATGGGGTGATTCGGAAACTCTCACCGGATGGAAAAATGACGGAGTTCGCGCGCACCGGTGGGCGACCAGCGGGCATGGCGCTGGATCGGCAAGGCAATCTTTTTATCTGCGATGTTGGCAAAGCCGCCGTTCTCAAAGTCACACCGAGTGGGGCGGTGAGCGTCTTCGCCGATCAGGCGGGTTCCCTCAAGCTGACGTTACCGAACTTTCCGGTGTTCGACGCGGAGGGCAATCTGTACGTGTCGAATTCGACCGATTACATTCTCAAGAGCGTGCAAGATGTGATGGCGGAAATCCGCAATCCGGTGCCGAAAGGAGCGCTGGTCCGCTTGCGTCCGAACGGCCAAGGTGAAGTGGTGGCCACCGGTCTGTATTTCGCCAACGGGACAGCCATCGACCCACGTGAAGAGGCGGTGTACGTGCTGCAATCGACCAAGAACAACTGCGTGCGCGTGGCCATGCGCAAGGATGGCTCGCATGGTCAACCCGAAGTGTTCGGCGAAAACTTGGGTGGGTTGCCGGATGGCATGGCGTTCGATGCCGAGGGCCACATGATTGTCACCCTGCCGTTTATCAATCGGCTGGTGGTCCTTGATCCCGCTGGTAAGCTCTCGGTGTTGCTTGACGACCCGGAGGGAAAAACAACCAAGTCGCCAACCAATTGTGCGTTCGGCGGGCCAGGGTTTGACGATCTCTATCTCGCGCATCTGGAAGCCGATCATGTGGCCAAAGTGCATCTCGGCCACAAAGGACATCCGCTCTACGACCGACGATAGAAACATCACAAGGAGGAAAACCCCATGAAACTGTACGATTGTAAAATGGCCCCCAACCCACGGCGCGTCCGCATTTTTATCGCGGAAAAAGGGCTCGACATCCCGAAAGTCGAGGTCAGCATTCTCGATGGCGAGAACCTCAAGCCTGACTACCTCCGCGTGAACCCGCGCGGACTCTTACCGGTCCTGGAGTTGGCGGACGGCACCCATATTGATGAAACAGTGGCCATTTGTCGTTTTCTTGAAGAGGCGAATCCCGAACCAAATTTGATGGGGCGCAGTCCCTTGGAAAAAGCGACGATTGAGTCGTGGCAACGGCACATGGAGTTTGATGGCATGGCCGCCGTGAGCGAGGTCATACGCAACTCGATTCCGGTCTTTAGCACGCGCGGGTTGCCTGGGGTGACACAACCGGTGGCGGCGATTCCCGCTTTGGTCGAGCGCGGGACGCAGAGTGTGAAACGTTTCTACGAGCGACTCGAACAACGCTTGAGCGAGTCCGA
>JABFSC010000401.1 GCA_013140885.1 Deltaproteobacteria bacterium
CAGTTCGCGAACCTGGTCCAACGTCTCATCAAATGTCATAGCCTGCCCTCGGGGCTCTTTTACTGTGGTGTGTATTCGCCTACGGAATAGCGGTTGATCCACCCCGTGACCACAGTTGCCGCTTCACATTGTCCAATCTTGTATGGAAAGATCGGGGATGCGCTGGAAATCCCTGCGATTACGAGTGACGAGCACACCACTGACTGAGAGGGTAATCGCCGCGATGCAGAGGTCGTTCGTTCCCAGGCGCAGCTTCCTCGTTCGCAACCGATCAAAGATCGTCGCGGCTGCATCATTGAAGGGTAACCAAGCGATGCGTTGGTAAAACAGCAGTGCCTTATGAAGTCTGACATAGGCTTGCATTCGTGCCGCTCCGTTCTGTGCTCGGCGACAGGCGGGCAACCACCCACCAATGTCCTCTTCCATGGTCACAATTGTTGTTGCTACCGTGTCTGTCGAGGACAACGTCCGCAGGTGTTGTAAGACCGACGGATGTGCCTGCTGCACAAATCCAACAATGTCCGTGTCAAGAACGTACAAACTCATACGTCAGTGGTACGTTGTTGTTCCCGAGTGGCCGCGAGATCAGCGAAATGGTGGCTATGTTCCTGATCTTCCGCGAAAATGCCTGCCGCCTCTAGCCAAGACTGTGCGCTGCTGTGGGGGAACGTAGGCAGGTCAATGTCGATGGACGCTACGGCGACCCGAGCTAAATATGATGTGGCTTCTTGTCGTGCCCCTGTGAGTGCTTCCTCTAGGGTTGTCCCCTCAGCCGAAAGTCCTGGTAGGCTAGGGATTAATGCTCGATAGAGCCCATTCTTGCTTTCTATAAGGACAGTGCATTTCATGGTGTTGGTCATCCTTTTGGTGCGGAGGGAGTATAACCTTTCCGGTCTCTGCCGTTAATCCTAGGTTTCTTCCTCTTCGACCGGGGCGACGAGCGCCAGACGTTCGCGCACCTGTTGGTGTCCTCGAAGGTGCAGGCTGAAATGATCCGTATCCAACACGTAGACGCTCATGGTTTCGGTTCTTCCGCCTCAAGCTGCTGGCGGGAGTGCGCGATTTCGGCCATGAAGTCATCGAATGTGGGATCGTTCCGCAGGCTGCCGTGAATCTCCAGCCACGGATTGGCAGCCTCTTTGGCGGGCGGTTCTTCCACTTCCACGGTGAACAGTTGTCCTTTCGTCAAACGTGCTCTGAGCGTGGCTGTTGCTTTGGTCAAGGCTTCTTCTTGTGTTGTCCCCTCAGCAACGCAATCCGGAACTCCCATAACGGTGGCTGAGAACAGGCCGTCCGTACGACTGTGAACGAATACTTGATATTGCATGATCGTCTGCCTCTAGCGGCTAGCATAGCACGGAGTTTTCTACGCCAACATGAAGCGCTAGACGTTGGAGTTGTCGTTCCTCGCTCGAGGTTCAATGCCTCAATTCCTCAATCAGCGCCTTCGCCTCTTGCAAGTCTTTCGTATCAAACCCTTCGGTGAACCAGTTGTAGACCTCGGACAACAGATTGTGAGCTTCGGTTCTTGCCCTGCTGCTGCCAGAGACGTGCGAGGCTTGTTGAGGCTCGAAGTTCCAAGGACTTCGCCTGTTGGTGCCGTGCGATTTCAATCGCCTTGAGAAAACACGCTTCCGCCGCTGCTTGGGTGCTGGGTGTTAGGGGCTGGGGGTTGGGTTTTTTGACTTGGGACTTGGGACCTTGGACCTTGGACTTGAGGGACCTCAGAACTCGGAACTGGCGAAGCGCCGATCCACACCAGCACCTTGCCGTCTTCATCCACCGCCAACCGTTTAGCGTCGATGAGTTCAGCTTTGAGGTCTTCGATATATTCGTCGTCGATGGTAAAGCGTCGCTTCAGTGCTCGGTACGATACGCGCCCCTCGCGTTGGAGCAACCCGCGAATTTGATCCAGCACCTCATCAAACGTCATAGCTCGCCCTCGGAGCTGTTGTACTCCTGGGAGTATCGCTGGACAACCGGCTGAATCTAGGCTTCAGACAGAATTCGTGACACAACCTTGCACCCGTCACGGTTCGGAACTAAAGAAGGCAGTGAGAAACATCGCACGGCAAGAAGAGGAGGGCTCAGGATGTCAAGCTATACCGTCATTTCCGCTGATTCGCACATGATCGAACCGCCAACGCTGTGGACTGAGCGTCTTGATAAGAAATATCGCGATCAAGCGCCACATGTCGAAGAGAATGAGAAAGGCAGCTTCTTTGTCGCGCCTGGGATCAAACCGTCACGCGTGTCGCTCGGGTTTGCCGCTGGGCGCAGTGGCAAGGAACTCGAAGAGTATTTCAGAAAGGGCGGCTTTGCCGCGGCTCCTCCAGGCGGATGGGATCCGGTCGAGCGTATCAAAGATCAAGACACGGATGGGGTCAGCGCGGAGGTCCTCTACACCACGTTTGGCATGCCGTTGTTTCGCTTGCCTGATGCCGATCTGCAACGCGCGTGTTTCAAGGCGTACAACGATTGGGTGGCGGAGTTTTGCGCGCATAACCGCGAGCGGTTTCATGGTATCGCGCTGATTTCACTCGAAGATTTGCACGCAGGTATCAAAGAGTTAGAACGCTGTGCGAAGCTCGGAATGAAGGGCGCGCAAATCTGGGGAGCGCCACCGCCAGAACGGCCCTTCTGGACGGAAGAGTATGATCCGTTGTGGAAAGTCGCCGAAGAGTTGCGGATCCCACTGTCGCTGCATCTTGCCACTGGTAAAGGGGGTGGGCGCGACGAGCAGATGAAGGTGTCGCCGACCGGGAAGCGTCCGCCATTTATGACGCGCAATTATGTGAACCACTTTCAGGAGATTCAGCGTTCCTTTACCGACATTATCTTCGGCGGTGTGCTGGAGCGTTTTCCCAAACTCTTGCTGGTGTCGGCGGAGAACGACAGTGGCTGGTTCCCGCACTATCTGTACCGCATCGATCATGCCTATGACAAATTTAACGCGATGTCGGACGATCCGCTCCCAATGAAGCCGAGCGTGTATGTCCGTCGCCAAGTCATGGTGACGTTTCAGGATGACCCGATTGGTCCGATGACCAGCGAGTATTTTGGCGCGGAGAACTATATGTGGGCCTCGGATTTTCCGCATTCTGATTGCACCTGGCCGAACTCACGTGCAGTGATTAACGAGCAGTTCGCCGGTGTCCCGGAGCAGA
>JABFSC010000030.1 GCA_013140885.1 Deltaproteobacteria bacterium
CTTTGTCGACCCCCTTGGCCGCCCGTTCCATCTGTCCACAGCCGATGAAGGAGTCATTATTGGACAAGTCTTTCCCCAGCAGCAGCAAACGGTCTATACCCGTTTTGGCGACTGGTTTGTCGTCCTGGGCGCAAGAGGGCGATGAGCACACCCACGGCGCAGAGGACGACAAACGGCCCGTCCGAGAGAACACTCATAATGCAGCGCACCCATCTACCGTGGCAAAAAGGAATCACCCTCACCTTCATTGGGATCACTGTGGGATTGGCGCTCGTCTGCGGGATAACCAGCGCCCGCTGGGTCGGCACGACCTTTCCAGGCTTCTTCGTGATGGCGAACCGTGTGGTCGCGTCGGTCAGCCTCCCGCACTGGCCAGTGGCGACCCAGAGGCACATGTATCAAGAGGTGATCGTGGCGGTAAACGGCCAGGCCGTCACCACTTCAGCGGAACTGTACGACGCCGTCCGCCGCCTCCCAGTGGGCTCGCTCGTGACATACACACTGGAGCAAGACAGCCAGCGCTCTCACGTGGCACTTCCGAGTCTCACCTTCACGTGGCAAGACTATTTCCTCATTTTCGGCGCCTATCTGTTTACCGGTTTGGCTATCGCGGTCACCGGCATCGGCGTGTGGTACCTGAAACCAGATTCGCCCGCGAGCCATGCCCTGCTCATAACCGGACTCGCCACCGGGCTGTTCGCCTTGACTGGTCCCGACCTCTACGGACCGCACTGGTTTTTCCGGCTGCATGTCCTGGGCGAAGCGTTTTTTCTGGCCGGGTACATCCACCTGGCGCTCGTCTTTCCCGTTGATCGCGTGCGTCGCCATCGCCGGCTGTTCCTGTTGCTGCCGTACATGATCCCGACCGTGCTGGGCGTGGCTTACCAATTGTTGTTGTATCACCCAGCCGCCTATTCCCTGATTCACAACCTGTGCATGGCGTATGCGAGCGTCGCCGGCGCGGCCATGCTGGGCGCGGTGTCATGGGACTACTTCACCAGTCGCGCGTATATCACGCGCCAGCGGATTCGTGTCATTCTCCTCGGTTTTCTCAGTGGCTATGCCTTCCCGGTTCTGCTGATGGTCGCATCGGGCGTCAGTGGGGGTGACTTCGCGGTGAATTATATCGCCTTCACCGCCTTCCTGTTTCCGCTGAGTGTGAGTTATGCCGTGGTGAAGCACGATCTGTTCGAAATCGATGCCTTGCTCAAGCGTGGGGTTTTTTACTTGACCCTGACCGCGCTCTTGACGAGCATCTATCTTATCCTGCTCGTGGTCCTGAACTACGCGCTCCACGCCTCGGCATTGACCCGCTCGCCACTGTTTCCGCTATTTTTCACACTGGCCGCGTTGCTGTTGTTCAACCCCTTGAGAGACCGTCTGCAACAAGGCGTCGATCGGCTCTTTTTCCGGGTGCGCTACGACCCCAAGACCATCCTTGCCCACACCAGCGCCTCCCTCGCCACCACCCTGCGCCTGGAAGAGATCCTGGCGTTTCTTTGGCGCACAGTGAGTGATACCCTTGGCGTGCGGCAGGGGGGGATATTTCTCCTCGCTCCGGACAGCGAGCAGTATCTCCAGGTCTGGCCCCCCACCTCCGTGGAACACTCCCTACCGGCGGCGCATCCTGTCCTCCGCGCGGGGTGGCGGACAGAGGGGCTCATGGTGTTAGAAAACGGGGCGCAGGGAAGGGGCATGCCCGCCAGCGCGCCCGAGCATGCCGACGCTGGGCCACTGCCGGACGGGGCCCAGGTGCTCGTGCCCTTGAGTTTCAAAGGGGACCTGATTGGACTCATGGCGCTGGGTCACAAAGAGTCAGGCACGTTTTTTTCCGCGCACGACCGCGACTTTCTCGTGACGTTAGCTCATCAGGGGGCGGTCTCGATCGCCAACGCGCTCTCCTATCAAGAAATCCAGCTCCTCAACGCCAGCCTGGAGGGGAAGGTTGCCGACCGCACACGAGAGCTGGCACGGAGCAACGCCGAGTTGCAGCAGTCATTGGAGCGGCTGGAGCAAGCGTACGGCGATCTCCAGCGCAGCCAAGAGCATCTGGTGCGCGCCGAGAAGATGGCGGCGCTGGGGCGTATGACCGCCGGCATCGCCCACGAGATCAATACCCCATTGGGGGCGTCATTAACCTCGTTGAAACTGTTGCAGCGCTTGGTCGCGGAACAGCGCGAGGCACGAAACCAACCCGGAGCAACGAAGCGAACCCCTGAGCAGATGAGTGCCGAGATGGACAAGCTCGTGCGCGCCACCCAGGCCTGGATGGAGAAAGCCGCCGCCTACATGCGGAGCCTGAAGTCGCACACCCGCGATCTCCGTCAGGGAGAGGCACGACAGTTCTCCGTCCACCGCATCATTGAGGATACGACCTTACTGATCGCGCATCGCCTCCGCCTCTCGCAGTGCACCCTGGTCGTCTCCGGTGTGGCGGATGACCTCACCCTGTACGGGGATCCTGGTAAATTCGGCCAGGTGCTGACGAATCTCATCGTCAACGCGATCGACGCGTATCCCGATGACACCAGTGGTGAGATTGGTATTGCGATTGCCGGAGACGAGCACCAAATCGAAATCCAGGTGAACGATCACGGGTGCGGCATTCCACCGGAAAATGTTGAGAAAATTTTTGACGAGTTCTTCTCGACCAAACGCCTCGGAGAAGGGACGGGTCTCGGACTTTCGATCACGCGAGATATCGTCGCGAACTTTTTTGGCGGGACGATCACCGTCACTTCGACGTCTGGACAAGGGAGCACCTTCATCGTACGGCTGCCACGCCATCGCACCCGCGAGGCCGGGTATCCCGCAGTCGAGGCAGCGAGGCCACCGTCCGTGCCAGCGGGTCGCTTTTGCCTCACAGCGTCTTCTCATAAATCCGATACGTCTTGGTGATTGTTCCGCCCATGCGTTCTAGCCCGCGACGCATCGGCCAGTTATCTTCGAGAATCCAGGAACACTCGACCAACGGATAGCCATTCTTCGGCGCTTCTTCCCACAGGCGCAGATAGAGCATGGCATCAATGCCCATGTTGCGAACACCAGGCTTTAAGCCGAGCGCGAGCACACGTGACCGGTTCATCAAGCGTCGATACCACAACAGCTTCAAGAGGCCAAAGGGAAAAAGCCGCCCGTTGATATGATGGAGCGCCTGATTGTAGTCCGGCAGTCCTAACGCGAAGCCCACCGTTTCCCCCCTGCGTTCCGCCAATAAGCAGAGATTCGGGTTGCCGATGGTGCGCAGTTGTTTGGCGAGATCCGCGATCTCTTCTGGTGTCATCGGCACGAAACACCAGTTTTGCTCCCAAGCACTGTTGTAGACCTCTTGAATGAGGTCCACGTCTTGGCGGAAGCGCCGCAAATCGACTGGGCGGATGGTGATCTCGTGACGTTGCTGAAGACGCGCCACGCCCCGGCTCAACCGCTCGGGAGGAGGGATATTGCCATCCAGGAAATAGGCGAGCAGGTCCTTCGCTTTCGTATAGCCCGCCCCTTCAATCAATGTCACGTAATACGGTGGGTTGTAAGGCATCATAACGGCGGGCGTGGACGCGAACCCTTCGACCAAGAGCCCACATTCCTCATTCGTCGAGAAACTCATGGGGCCTAAGACACGTTGCATCCCACGCGCCGCCAGCCATTGTTCCGCGGCGTGAATCAGCGCGGTCGCGACTTCAGGATCGTTGAGACTCTCGAAGAAACCGAAGAAGCCAACGGGCTGGTTATGAAAATGGACATACTGGTAATTCACCGTGGCGGCGATGCGGCCAACGGCCTCGTCCCCACGAAACGCAAGGAAGTATTCGACATCGGCATGTAAGTGGAAGGGATGTTTCCGGCGGTTCAGGAGCCGTTTGACTTCGGACAGGAGTGGGGGAACCCAGTGCGGGTTCCCTTGATACATCTTCCAAGGCAAAGTGAGGAATTGGTGGAGGTCACGATGGCCGCGAACGGGGAGTATTCGCACGGGGAGTGGCACACTTCCGCTAATGACAGCGGTTTTCATGCGAGTGCCGAGGTTATCGTCGGTCCCCCTCACCCTACCCCTCTCCCATCCGGGAGAGGGAACCTGAAGGCCACCTCTTCAGACAAGTGCAAACCGCTGTAGTGTCTAGACTTCATCCTCATCAACCCTCATTTTTTCACTTTCGCCTTTTGATTTTTGCCTTTTGCCTTTTGATTTTTCCCCGCTCTCCCGTCCTCGGTCCGACGCATTACATCGCCGCCCGCAGTTGTCGCCCTTGCGCGAACGCCTCCAACACGAAATCAATCTGTTCATTGGTATGCGTCGCCATCATGGAGATACGCAACCGACAGCTATGTTCGGGGACGGCTGGCGGAATGACGGGATTGGTGAAAATGCCTTGCTCGAACAGTGAACGCCACAGGACGATCATGGTGCCAATATCGCCAATGAGGATAGGGATAATCGGGGTCTCGCTGTCGCCGATGTCGTAGCCAAGGCTCTTGAGACCATCCTGCATGCGCCGGGTGTTCCGCCACAGCGCCTCACGTCGTTCCGGCTCTTCTTCGATCACGTCAATCGCGGCCAGGACGGTGGCCACCGAAGCGGGCGGCATGCTGGCGCTGAAAATCAGGGGACGAGCGTGATGCTTGAGATAGTGAATGACCGGCTCTGCACCAACCACCACACCACCAATAGCCGCCAATGACTTGGAGAACGTTGCGACGGTCAGCGCGACTTTGTTTTCGAGGTGAAAATGTTGCGCCGTGCCACCCCCATTCTCGCCCAACACCCCAATGGCATGGGCGTCATCCACGAGGAGGTCCGCCCCGTACTCTTCCGCGAGCGCAACGAGCCCCTCCATTCTGGCGATATCGCCTTCCATGGAAAACACCCCATCGGTCACGATCAATTTTCCCGCGTCCTTGGGGGTGCGCCCCAGTTGACGTTCCAACGTTTTGAGATCGTTGTGGGGATAGCGACACACCTTGCCATACGCCAGGCGGGCACTGTCCACCAGGCTGGCATGGTTCAGTTTGTCCATGAAGAGATAGTCTTCTCTGCCAATGAACGTCGCCACGACGCCGAGATTGGTCTGATAACCGGTGCTGAAGACAAGCGCGGCTTCCTGGTTCAGGAACCGCGCTAAACGGTCCTCGAGTTGTTCATGCAGATCAAGGTTGCCGCTGAGGTAGCGGCTCCCAGTACAGCCACTGCCATACCGTCGCAGGGCGGCCTCGGCTGCCTCGATGATCTTGGGATGATGCGTCAGGCCTAAATAGTTGTTGGAGCCCATCATAATCTTGGGCTCACCATTGATTAAGACCTCGGTCCCAGTCGATTGTCCAATCGGAATAAAAAACGGATAGTACCCCGCCGCCTGCGCTTCCCGCGCTCGCGTGAAGCGAATACTCTTCTCAAGAAGATTCATCCCAGCTCCCCCCCTCCAACCACCTCCACACCGCGACCACAGGAGATGCGGTGGTACACCCCGTAGTGGCGCACTCCACAGTGACGGGCCACTGCGTGGAGCGCCACCCAGTCACGCCAGCCATGCCTTGTTCTTATTCCACATTTCATGTTCACGAAAGCCATCCTTGTTCCCGATACCACGCCGCCGTTGTCGCAAAGCCCGCTGGCAGTGGAATCCGCACTGCAAACCCCAAATCACGCTTCGCCCCCGCTGTCTCGCAGAGCCAGGCTGGAGCGAGCATTTCTTGGACTTTTTCTCGATTAAAAATTGTTGCTTGACCACGGACCGCCGCACCCCACTCACTCAGCAGTGCCGCCACATGCACGCCCCAGCGAGGGACCCGCACGGTACGCACCCGACGCCCCACCGCGCTGGCAATCCACATCCCAATCTCACGCCACGAATAGGCTCGTGGCTCCGCGACATGATAAATACCAGAGGCACGCGGAGCAGTCGCCGCACGCAACATCGCGTCAACCAGATCATGGACATGGATAAATTGGAGGTACCGCTCCGGCCCGGAAGGGACCGGCAAGAAGCCGCGCATCGCGATCCGAAAAGATAAGTACAGATCACGATCACGCGGCCCATAGACTGCTGGCGGGCGAAGAATCACGACTTCGAGGTCCGCCGCCGCCGCCAGACAGGCCGTCTCCCCTTCCAGCTTACTCCGCCCATACGCGGTAATCGGATGAGGGGAATCGGCTGGTTCAACGGGAATGCCATTCATCGCTGGCCCCACCGCCGCGAGAGAACTCACGGCGATCAATCGACGGGGCCGAAGCTGAACGTTATGGATCGCCGCCATGAGGGCACGGGTCCCGTCACCGTTGACCGTCACATACTCGTGCGCGGATCGCGCGCGCGTGAGCGCCGCTAAATGGAAGACCACATCAATATCCTGAAGCGCCTGTGTCACAATAAAAGGATTGGTCAATGCGCCAACGACACACTCAACATCGCGGGCAAACCCGCTAGTGTCGCTCGTCGGGCGGACGAGGACCCGCACCCGCGCTCCTTGGGCGACTAACGCGTCCACCAAGTGCGAGCCAATAAAGCCGGTCCCCCCGGTCACTAACACCCGGGCTCCTTTCGGCAAGAAAGGATGGTCTGAAGTTTTTGCTATGCCCACAGGATCGCTATTAACAGTCCCGTAACAGTAATAGCCTCGCTAGATAACAGACTTTTCCTTTTTTTTCCAAGGGGGACCCGGCAAATTTTCCCGGACCCCTCCCTCTTGCCTTGACACGCTTGCTAACACGGTTCTATGATTCCCCACCGAAGAAAGACTCCTGCTCAATCGCCCGACATCCTTCACTCACTCGCCTTTTCGACTACCTCTATGTCATCCGCACTGACCGCAGCCGAATGCCGCCGCCGTTATGCTGGGGCTTTTCGTCCCAACCCGTGGATTTATTGGGGCGATTTTTCCTTGTCGGCGGGAATAGGCTGGGGAGCTTTTGCCTTCAGTCTGCGCACACCGCTGACTTTTCCCCTTTATTGTGGGGCGACGCTCATCGCTGTCATTGCCCTCCTCCGCGCCGCCATTTTTATTCACGAGCTTGCCCATCTCAAGCGGGGAGCAGTCCCTGGGTTTGAGACCGGTTGGAATCTTGTCATTGGCATTCCCTTCATGTTGCCAAGTCTCATGTATGTGGGTTCGCATGGGGACCACCATCGACAGTCGGCGTTTGGCACGGCCAACGATCCAGAATATGCCCCGCTCGCCCACCACAGCCGCCCGCAAATTCTTGGATTCCTGATGGAAGTCATATTCGTGCCACTCCTCCTCGCCCTGCGCTGGGGGCTGATTGGTCCGCTCTCGTTCGTCATTCCACCGCTACGTCGGATTGCCGTCGAGCAAGCCTCGTCTCTTGTCATCAATACCGGTTATCGTCGCCCCTTCCCGACGGGCCGTGCGACATTCCGTTGGTGGCTACAGGAAATCGCCACTGCTCTTGTTTTCTGGAGTGTGATTGGCGCCTGGATGATCGGGGTCGTTCCTTCATCTTGGCTTGTCCAGTGGTATGTCGTGAGTGCGAGCATCCTGTTCATTAACCAAGTACGGACGCTCGCAGCCCATCGTTATATCAATGACGGCAGGACATTGACTGCGGTTGAACAACTGCGTGATTCGATCAATCTAGATGGATGGCCAATTCCCACCGTACTCGCCGCGCCGGTCGGTCTCCGTTATCACGCGCTCCACCATTTCTTACCAGCAGTGCCCTATCACAGCCTCGGCGCGCTCCACCGTCGTCTGCTGGTGGAACTACCGCTAGATTCGCCCTATCATCACGCGACAAGCAGAGGCATTCTTCTCACCATCTGGACGCTCATTGCGCGTCTTCAACCAACACCACGGCGGCAAGAAACGGCCAAAGGTCATATTCACCTTACGAAGAGCGGGTCGGGATGAACCGGAATGAACGAACACCAGAGAAAAAGCGGAGCCTATGAGGACTGGAATGCGGTCATGCGGATGCTTCTCCACGGCGACCCAGAGCAAAAGCAAATTGCCTTCCTCAAACTCAACCGTCTCATTTCCGGCTTCCTGGTCTCGTTACAAGCCTGGAACTCCCATGACCATTGGGAAGACTTGCAACAGACCGTTTTAATGAAATTGGTCAAGAGTTTTTGCCAAGGACAATTGCGCGAGGCTCAAGCGTTCGTGGTGTATGCGCGGACCATCACTCGCAATGAATTCTTTGATTTCCTCAAAGCACGCGGGGTTCAGCGTGAGGGAGAAGAGGAGGTTCCTGATGTGCCGGAGCTCGTCTCCCTAGACAAGGAAACAGTCCTGATCGTGCGGTCGGCATTTAGTCACTTGCCCGAAGAACAGCGGAGAGCTATTCAGGCGGTATATCTGGAGGGACACACGTACGAGGAAGCGGCGGAAACGACAGGGATTCCGCTCGGGAGCCTGAAACGCTATTTGCGACTGGGCTTGGGCCAGCTTCGCCTCCAACTGGCCGATGTGTTGAAAGGGCAATGATCCTATTGCACGCAATTGAGAGTCTTTCTCAACGAGTACCTGAAAATCATGCCAACAACGTGCCAGCAAACCGCTACCATTGATTTCGCTACATTCATCACGGAATCCGCGCGCCCGGAGTGGGACACATTTCGCCGTCACGCCCAAGAGTGTCCATCGTGCTCGGCGGAGATTCAGCACTGGACCATGCTTGAGAAGACCTTACGAGCCGTGGGACAGGACCTCCGTGACACGCATCCCGCCGAGGAACTACTCGTCCAATTCCACAATCGTCCACACAGTCTTACTGAAGCGGATCGGGACACGCTTGCCCAACATCTTCAGCAGTGCCGCCCTTGCGAAACCGCGGTGTCCCTCTTAGCTTCCTTCGATTTCTCACGCATCCACCAGTGGGTCGCCGAAGCACAATCAGCACCCGAGAAAAAAGAAAGCGCCATTCCTCGGGTCATTGTCCAACTCGCGAAGGCAGGCCTGCGACTCATTGAATCGCACCTCGTTCCGCCACTCCTTGATGTGCAGGAGCTGCTGACTTCCCCTACACCCGCCTATCGTCCCACGGAAGAGCCAGCAACGGTAAACCTCAACATCGCCACCGATCAGGCCATCATCACCGTGACCGTGGTACGCGAGGAGGAACAAATAGCCCTCAACCTCACTTTCCGCGATGCCAGCCAAATAGCGCTCGCGGGCCAGCGCGTCTTTCTGCGCCGCCAGGGAATATCCGTATTTTCCGCGAAGACTGATACGAATGGAGAATTGCGACCTCCACGTCTCAAACCCGACACCTATGAAGTGGCATGTCCCGGACTCAAAACGACCTTCCAACTCGAGTTCCGCGCCTAACATGAACGCCCTACTGGGACGGAGGCGCACGGCAGGGCTATGACGTCCTCACCAATTTATCTCACGATCCTGCGTCAGGGTGATATCAACATCATCGACCTGGCTGAGGTCGGAGCGGTGATCCCGCGTAGCGAGACTCACGTTGACGACGATTTCTTACGAGAATTGACCGCCGAAATCATGCACCTAGCCACCCCCATTCGTGGCCGGGATGTGGTCTCCTCGGGAGCACGCGGCCTTGCCGACTTTGGGTTAGGATCGGTCATGCAAGACCTGCAACGCATCGGCGGGCTCATCTTCTCTCATTTGCTCACGGAACCTGCTCGCCAACGGTTGTGCGCCGCTTCACCCTGCGATCTCTATCTCCGGTTGGACGAACGCCTCCTCCAAATCCCCTGGGAACTGGGGTATGACGGAGAACAATTTCTCGCCACCAAATTTCGCGTAGGTCGGCAGGTCATCACCGGGTCTCCGATTAGTAGGACTGGGATAAGCCCAAAGGAAACCGGACGCCTGAAGGTACTCTTGATCGCGGACCCAACCGAAAGCCTGCCACAAGCCGCAATGGAAGCCGAGCATCTGTGTCAGCTCCTCGATACGTTACCGGGAGTGGACGTGACACTCCTCGGCGGCAGAGAGGTGCGAAAAGTGCCCTTGCTCGCCGCGCTGGAGGCACATGAGGTCGTGCACTTCGCCGGCCATAGTCACTATGACGCCACGACCCCAA
>JABFSC010000519.1 GCA_013140885.1 Deltaproteobacteria bacterium
AGTCGCAGGCAAGTCTAGGACAAGTCGCAGGCAAGTCTAGGGCAGTCGCGGGCTGTCGCTCCAAGTCCAGAATCACCGGCAAATGAATATCCCGTTTCTAGGCTACCCAGAACTCCCAGCTGGGAGTGGGAACTTTCGGAACCCGCGCACGCCCCTCCCAGTTTTCATTTTTGCCTTTTGACTTTTGACTTCTCCCCCTCCCCCTAAGACTGCTTCTCCAGAGACAGCAACCCGCCCGCTCTGCCTCTTTTCCACGCACGACGCGCATCTTTATGAAGCCGCCGCGCTGTTTCTTCGGCAAAAGCCTCGGATTTCTGCCGGGTTTGCCGCGAATAGACAAGCGCAAACGGACGGTCTGGGAATTGCTCTCCTTCCAACACCGCGCAAAGCGCACGGTAAAAATGAGGCATTCACACCCATGACTGAAGACGGACGCAAACATCTCGTGGTAATTGGCAACGGCATGGCGGGCGCGCGCGTGGTGGAGGAGATTCTCCAACGCGACCCCGATCAATTCATCATTACCATGTTCGGCGCCGAACCCTACGGCAACTACAATCGCATTCTGCTCTCTAACGTGCTCAATGGCTCGCAACGTATGGAGGAAACCTTTCTCAATCCCCTCGCGTGGTACGAAAAAAACCACGTCACGCTGCACGCGGGCATCAAAGCGTCGCGGATCGACCGTGACCGGCGCGTGGTCGTTGGCAGCCCATTACGCACCACGGCGGCTCCCTACGGTGTGGACGGCTGTGATCCCACCGCCACCCAGGTGGAAGCGCCCTACGATGCCGTCATTATCGCCACCGGCTCGCGCCCCTTTGTCCCGCCGCTCGAAGGGACCGACAAAGCGGGCACCTTTCTCTTTCGCACCATTGATGATTGTGAACAGATCGCCTCGTATGCCAAACGCTGCCGCACCGCCACGGTGATTGGTGGCGGCCTGCTGGGACTCGAAGCCGCGCGCGGACTGCTCACGCATGGGGTGACCGTGACCGTGCTCGAAGCCTTTCCGCAACTGATGGCCGCGCAGCTTGATCCCGAAGCAGGCGCGATGTTACAGACCGCGATCGAAGGCATGGGCATCCGCGTCCTGCCCAGCACTATCGCCACGCATATCCTGGGTGAGGACCACGTCACCGGGCTGCGCTGCAAGGATGGCTCGGTCCTCGACACCAACATGGTGGTCATCAGCACCGGTATCCGCCCAATCGTCGAGATCGCTAAGGATTCGGGCCTGACCGTCGAACGCGGTATTGTCTGCGATGACCAGTTGCGCACCAGTGATCCCGCTATTTTCGCCGTGGGCGAGTGCGTCCAGCATCGCGGGGTGATCTATGGACTGGTCGATCCGATTTGGGAGCAGACCAAGGTGATCGCCGATGTGCTGACCGGCATCAATCCCCGCGCGTCCTACCACGGCTCCAAGCTCGCGACCAAACTCAAAGTGATGGGCATCGACCTGGTCTCGATGGGTGACCCCAAGCAACTGCCGGCGAACGCCGACGTGGTGGTATACCGCGAACCGTCGCGGGGCGTCTACAAGCGGTTGGTGATTCACGATGACATCCTGACCAGCGCGATCCTGCTGGGGGAGACGGATACCGCCGGGGTGTTGACGCAGATGTTCATGCTCGATTCCGCCGTGCCGCAACGGCGCGCGGACCTGTTGTTTGGCACTACGAGCGGCGCGCCGATTCTCTCGGTGTTCGACCTGCCCGATCAGGCGCAAATCTGTAACTGTAACGGCATCGCCAAGGGCAAGATCAAGGAATCGATTCTGATTGGCAAGTGTAAGTCGGTGACGCAGGTCGGCGTGCACACCAAGGCGGGCACGGGCTGTGGGAGTTGCAAAAGCCTCATCATGCAACTGTTGGAAGTGTACGCGGGCGAGGTGGTCGAGGATCCGAGCGAACACTACTACGTCCCCGGCGTGCCACTGACGAAACCGCTGCTCATCGCCGCGATCAAGGAGCACGGGCTCAAGAGTGTGAGCGCGGTATTTCGGGTGCTGGCGGGAGGCAAGGAGGACCCAGGCAGCAAGCCGGGGCTGGCCTCGCTGCTCAAATCGCTGTGGCCGGGTGAGTACGACGACGAGCGGGACGCGCGCTACATCAATGACCGCGTGCACGCCAACATTCAGAATGACGGCACGTTTAGCGTGATCCCCCGGATTTATGGTGGTGTGACCACGGCGGCGGAACTAAAACGGATCGCCGAGGTGGCGGAAAAATACAATGCCCGCATGGTGAAGTTCACCGGCGGCCAGCGCATCGACTTGTTGGGGTTCAAGAAAGAGGACCTGCCGAGTATCTGGCGTGACCTGGGGATGCCGAGTGGGCATGCGTACACCAAGGCGTTTCGCACGTGCAAAAGTTGCGTGGGCACGGACTTCTGCCGCTACGGGCTGGGCGATTCCATCGCGTTGTCGCAGAAGATCGAGCGACGGTTTCAGGGGGTGGAGTCGCCCCACAAGATGAAGCTGGCGACGACGGGGTGTCCGCGCAATTGTTCGGAAGCGTATGTCAAAGACCTGGGGGCGGTGGCGATCGAGGGGGGACAGTGGGAGATCTACATAGGTGGGGCAGCGGGGAGTTCGGTGCGTAAGGGGGACCTTTTGTGCACGGTCTCCACCCATGACGAGGTGCTGCTCTACATGGGGCGCTTCATGCAGTATTACCGCGAGAACGCGAAGTATTTGGAGCGTACCTACGGCATGGTGGAGCGCTTGGGGATTGAGAAGCTGCGGGACGTGTTGGTGGAGGACAGCGAGGGGATATGCGCGCGGCTGGACGCGGAGATCGAGGCGGCGGTAGCGGCGTACACGGACCCGTGGGCGGAGGCGGAGCATCCGATCCATGAGAGTCAGTTCGCGAATCCGGTGGTGGTGCACGCCAAGGAAGAGGAGGCCCACGTATCATGACGAGCAGTACCGCGCGGACCACGCGCATGGACAATACTTGGAATCCTGTCACCACCGTTCCACAAATGATTGATCTTGGCCCTGTCGGCTTCATTCCCCTGGGGGAAGGACGCGCGTTCGTGGTGAAGGACCTCACGATCGCCGTCTTCCGCCAACGCGATGGTCGCCTCTTCGCCACCAATAATGCCTGTCCTCATCGTGGCGGGCCGCTGGCCGATGGCATCGTTGGTG
>JABFSC010000293.1 GCA_013140885.1 Deltaproteobacteria bacterium
TACTTCTGTTGGCTGTACAGATAGGCCGCAGTTTGGATCTCTAGTTCGTTCAGCTTCCGACGCATAATAATATCCCTTCATAAAATTTCTTTTTCACCAAACAATAGAAATAATTTTCTATTGTTTGATACATATTGTAATACGAAGGAAGAGAGAATACAGACCAATCGAGGGAAAATCGCGGAATCGCATCATTCAATAACATGTTTTCGCCAGTTCATAGCCAAGTCTGTCGTGAGGATCAACTTCATTGAGGAGGGAATTATGAATCAATCACTTACAGCACGTCTTGCTGCCTGGCGGCGCGCTTTCTCTATTACCGGTCTCATCCTTGCGTTACTCCTGCCAACACTTGCGCAAGCTGAGCCTCAGATTTCTTTTCGCTCTGTTCCTCGCTACGGAAGTTTCAAAGATCTGAAAGGTATGGTGAGAGACAACATCAACCTCGGGACATTGGCCATTGCCTCAGTCGCTAAGGCGGTCGCGACCCGCGCGTTCTGATTGGTGGGACCGTCTGGTTGGGCAGACCAAGGCGACTTTCCAAGGAGAACGATTATGAGAAAAACCTCTCCCTCGTCGGCGCAAAAGACGTTGGCGTCTCTCATCAAAGACGTTGCGACAAAAGGTGATCTCTTCGCAGCCCATAGCCAAGTCGTCGAGACTCTCCGGCAGACTTTTAATGGCAACGACCACAATGAGTTAGAGCGGCTTCTCAGAAGGGTGTTAGAAACACGTAATATAGAAGCGCTGATTGTAGTCCTTCGGAACACAACGTCTTTCCTTACTTCCCAGAAGGACCAGCATGAAAGGCAGCTACCAAGACGCATGAGATGAGGGACGCGAGGAGAACATCGGTGTTGGGGAGGCAAGGAACCGTTATGTAATCAGTTACATAACGGTTCCAAGTAGACTCAACACCGGACACCAACAAAGCAGGAGGAAACCATGAGAAACACAATCGTTGCAGCTCTGGTAGCAACAGTCACTGTTTCCGTCTTATCTGGTTGTTCAATGACACCGGTCATGCCTCGAGGCGCAGCTCAGGCTGGCACGGTCTTCGCGCAACCTGTTGAGAAAACCCAGAAGGCCGCGGTGGATGCCTTGGTGGTTCTTGGGTTTGAGATTAAGAAGACTGAACCCCTCCACATCGAAGGGTATAGACCACACAAGGTGGGTCTGTTCGTCGGATCAGGAGGCGAAACGGCGGGAGTCTGGTTAGAGTCGATAGGGGCGGACCAGACCCGGGTTGTTGTCGATACCGCAAAATCCTTTGTCGGGATTGTGGGCCAGAAAAACTGGGATAGTGAAATCCTCGCGGAGATGAGCAAAGCCTTGAGCAAGTAAAGATTCACAGTCATGTTCTGGGCCCCATGCCGTAGTTCCTGCTTGAGAAAAGGATGGCAATCACCATGCGTCGTGCAATCTCCACAGGCCGGTCTCTCATTCTTGTGTTGCTCATCACTGCGTGTGCTACCACACAAAGTCGGTATGTACCTCTCAATCAGTCTTATCCACCACTTCCAGAGACCCATGATATTGAGGTGTATAGAACCGGCAGCCCTGAAAAACCCTACGTGAAGGTCTCCCGCCTCGACGTACACCTCGAAAAGACTCACTTTCTTGGATCAGACTTCGAAGATGCCTTGCCTGACTTAAAACGGCAGGCACGCTTATCTGGTGCACACGCAATTATTGACGTAGAAGAGCGGAGTTCAATGGTAGGGGAAACGCGCATCTATCACGTCACGGCAACTGGCGTTCGCTATACGTCATCGTCACAGCCCTAAATCAGACTACGGAACATTCATATACTTCAGGACAGAGAGTGATAAATCCCTCCTACCCTCCTTTTTCAAAGGGAGGGTAAAAACACCCCCTTTACCAAAGTCTTTCATGCAAAAGAGGTTCAATATGATCTGGAAACATCTATTTGCAGTAATCATGTGTACCTGTTTTTCCCTCACCACCCGCCTTGATGCGCGAGCTGATCTACTCACAGCCCATAGCCACCTCAATACCGTGATGGATCAATATCACGGATCGTTTGACGTATTTACTGACTTAGCCGCGGCGGGGAACCATTTCCCTGCCCGCTGTGCGATTGTCCGTAATGTCAGTAATCCTGGTGACGTTGCTGGCGTTGCGTTTGATGAAGCATGGGCAAGGGGCTGTCGTTCCGGCTCCACCTGCATCAGGAATCGCTTCTCGGCTGTCGATCCTACCTATTGGGGCGGCTGGTACTTCCAAAATGGCGTGCTGCTCGGCAGTGATACTCAACCCCGGTGTAATTGGGGGGATTTTCCCGCAGCCGGGTTTCCGCTGACTGGCGCCACCAAAATCACCTTCTGGGTGAAGGGCGAACGTGGCGGTGAACGCCTTGAATTCTTCGCCGGCGGCATCGGCAGACAAGCGTGTGGAAGCACCCCCATCAAGCCCTATCCTGATTCGTTTCCGCGCGTCCCGGCCTGTGGGCACGCTATCACCCTGACCACTGCTTGGCGGCAATACACCATCGATCTCCGAGGGCAGGACCTGCGTTACGTGGTTGGCGGGTTTGGCTGGGTCACGAACGCCTCGCAGAACCCGATCGGCGCGACGTTCTATCTCGATGACATTCGCTATGACAAACCTAGGTTTAACGAGATGCGGTTCCCGGTGAGCTATCAAGTCTTGCCCGTTGCGCCGGGGAATAATTTCGACACGATTCTGCAGAACGTTGGCTTTACTTACGATAACGTCGTCGTTCTGCTCTCCTACCTCGCTAGCGGGAGCGCCGAGGATCGCCGCCGGGCGACTTTATTGGCCGATGCTTTTGTGTATGCCCAGAATCATGACCGTTATTACAGCGACGGCAGGTTACGCAATGCCTATCAAGGTGGAGATCTGATCCTCCCTCCTGGCTGGCTGCCGAATAATCGGAGGTGGACGGCTCGGCTGCCCGGCTTTTGGGATGTAGTACGCAAAAAATGGGTAGAGGACGCCGCACAAGTAGGAAGTGATACTGGGAATATGGCCTGGGTGATGCTTGGACTTGAACGAGCGTACCGCATACTGGGAAAGCCTCAGTATCTGACCGCGGCTCGCCGCCTCGGGGCCTGGGCCGTGCGGAATGCGTGGGACACAAGGGGAGCGGGTGGCTACACGGG
>JABFSC010000226.1 GCA_013140885.1 Deltaproteobacteria bacterium
CCGCCTCTATTGGTGGGTTGCTCGAAAGTCGTGGGCTCAAGGTCACGCTGCTCAAGATGGACCCCTACATCAATGTCGATCCTGGCACGATGAATCCGTTCCAACATGGCGAGGTGTACGTCACCGACGACGGCGCGGAAACCGACCTCGACCTCGGTCATTACGAACGCTACGTATCGACCCCGCTGTCGCGCAAGAATAGTTTCACCTCTGGCCAAGTGTATGACGCGGTCATCTCACGCGAACGACGTGGGGATTATCTCGGTGGCACCGTGCAGGTCATTCCCCACATCACTGATGAGATCAAGCAACGCATCCTCGCCGCCGCCGCCGGGTTCGATGTCGCCATCTGCGAAGTGGGTGGGACGGTTGGTGACATCGAAGGACTGCCATTCCTCGAAGCGATTCGTCAGTTTCGCTGGGATTGGGGACGCGAGCATGTCATCTACATTCATCTGACCTTGGTTCCCTATATTTCCGCCGCCGGCGAGCTGAAAACCAAGCCGACGCAACATAGCGTCAAGGAGCTGACCAGCTTGGGCATTCAACCCGATATTTTGTTGTGCCGCACCGACCGCTATCTCGATCCCAAAGTCAAAGCCAAGATCGCCCATTTTTGCAACGTCGATGAGAACTCGGTCATCACCGCGAAAGATGTCGAGTGTATCTACGAAGTGCCGCTCGTGTTCCATCAAGAAGGGCTGGATGAGCGCATCGTCGAAAAACTCAACATGTGGACCGGCGGTCCCAATCTGAGCAAATGGGAACGGATCATGCATTTGTACAAGAACCCGCGCGAGCGCGTCCGCATCGCCATGATTGGCAAGTACGTCAATCTGGTGGACTCGTACAAGAGTCTCAATGAAGCGCTCACCCACGGTGGGTTGGTGAACGAATGTCGCGTTGAGATTGATCATGTGGATTCGGAGCAATTGGAGAACGGCACGTTACCGGAAGCGGTGCGACAGGCGGATGGCCTGCTGGTGCCGATGGGCTTTGGACAACGGGGGACCGAAGGCAAAATCGCCGCCGTGCGCTTCGCCAGGGAAGAAGGCATCCCGTTCTTCGGCATTTGTTTTGGGATGCAGATGGCGGTGATCGAATTTGGCCGCAATCTATGCGGATTGGAGAACGCTAACTCAACCGAGGTGGACGAAAATTCCCCACATCCGGTCATTGCGATGATGGATCAACAACGCATGGTGGTGCAAAAAGGGGGCACGATGCGGCTGGGTGCCTACCCTTGCGTCATCCAGGACGGCACCATCGCGGCCAAACTCTATGGGAAGAAGAAAATCTCCGAACGTCATCGCCACCGCTACGAATTCAACAATGCCTATCGTGAGCAGTACATGGCGAAAGGGATGACGTTTAGCGGAATGTCGCCCGATGGTCATCTCGTCGAGATCATTGAACTCCACAATCATCCGTGGTTTGTCGGGGTGCAATTCCACCCGGAATTGAAGTCCCGTCCGTTTGATTGCCATCCCCTGTTCAAGGGATTTATCCGCGCGGCCTTGCAGCGGCGTCTGGGGGAATATGAAACGCCGTCGCTGCTCCGCGCCAGTGGAGCGGCGCACTAATGGCGCGGGAATTCGCCCCACCAGCCGTGTCGATTGGCCCGTTGCGGTGTGGTGGTGGCGGACCATTCGTCCTGATCGCTGGTCCTTGTGTGCTCGAAAGCCGGGACTCGGCCCTGCGTCATGCCGAAGCGTTACAAGCCTTGACGATGCGGCTTGGCGTCCCGTTCATCTATAAGTCGTCCTACGACAAAGCGAACCGCACGGCGATTGATGCGTTCCGTGGACTAGGGACGGAAGAAGGTCTTACCATTCTAGAGGCCGTGAAGCGTGAACTCGGCGTGCTCATTCTCACCGACGTGCATAACCCGGAGGAAGCAGCGCGGGCCGGGGAAGTCGCCGATGTGTTACAGATTCCCGCGTTTCTCTGTCGGCAAACGGACTTACTGGTTGCCGCGGGAAAGACCGGCCGCGTCGTCAACATCAAGAAGGGGCAGTTTTTGGCACCGTGGGACATGACGCACGCCGCCGCCAAGGTCGCCGCGACCGGCAACCAGCGGATTTTGCTCACTGAACGCGGGGCCTCATTCGGGTACAACAATCTCGTCTCTGATTTTCGTTCATTACCGATCATGGCTCAGACCGGGTATCCCGTGGTGTACGATGCCACGCATAGCGTGCAGTTACCCGGAGGTCAGGGCAACGCCTCCGGTGGGCAGCGAGAGTTCATCGCGCCTCTGGCACGGGCCGCCGTCGCGGTCGGGGTCGATGGGCTTTTTATGGAAGTTCACGAAGACCCGGACCACGCCCTCAGCGACAAAGCCACGGTTTTTCCACTCGCGCAACTTGAAGCGCTTTTGCGCACGTTGCACGCGATCGACGCGCTCCTCAAAGCACGTTAGGTGATTTCCAGAAAAGATTATCCCAATGTAGCCTGGATAAAGCGAAGCGGAATCCAGGTTTCTCGCTGCACGTGACTCAAATACCCGCGATACGGTGTGGCTAGGACGCCAGGAATACCGCCGTAGCCGCCACCCACAGCGCGCAGACGACGAGGATGAAGCGGCACGCCGTGAGAAAATCCTCCGCCGACCCGGCCTCGGGATCGCACGGATCGCCAAGCCAGATTGTGGTCACCAGCGCCCCGTCGCGCCAGAGCGGACCGACAAGACGGCGCTGTATCCCTCCTGCCGTCGCCGCTTCACTCCACCCGGAATTCGGCCCTGGCACCAGCGCGTGCTGGTGCCAGCCCACACGAAACGCCTTCCGGGCCGATGTTCCGGCAAGCATGCTGGCGGCTAGCGTCATCACGAGCCACGTCAGGCGCGCGGGGAGCCAGTTCATCAGATCGTCGCTGCGCACCCCACACCAGCCGAACCGTATATACTGTGGCGTCTTGTACCCAACCATCGAATCCATCGTGCTGACAACCTTAAATAACAAGAGACCAGGAAGACCGAAGAGGGAGTACCAGAACAACGGGCTGATGAAGCCATCGACCGTGTTTTCGGCGAGACTCTCGATCACCGCCCTCCGACAGGCTCCCGCATCCATCTGCTGCGTATCGCGTCCGACGAGCATTGTCACCGCACGACGAGCCTCCTGGAGATCATCGCGGCGCAAGGCCCGTTCCACGTTCCAGCCGTGACGCAACAGGTCGCGTAACGCGATCAGACTGTACACGACGAAGAGATGCACCAGCCAAGCGAGCCACGGGCTCGCCGCATGAATCTTCACAACCAAGAGACTAGGGGCAAAGACCCAGGTGCAGGCAAGCAACACCAACAGCAGACAGCCGCCGCCATACCCATCCAGCCGCGTCTTACGGAGGAGATGCTCGAACCGTGAGAGCGCGCCGCCCATGAGCCGCACGGGATGAAGCGGGTAGATCGGGTCGCCGATGAGGAGATCGAGGGCGACCGCACCGAGCAAGAGCGGCCAGGTTGGGGCAAGAGGACTCAGCTCCACTTGTGTGACCACCCCAGGGCCAGCGCGGCGACAACGGCGTCAAGCGGTGCTTCGACATCGACCGCGATGCGTTGGAAAAAGTCGAACCACAAGTGCGGCTTCGCCGCCAGCGCGCTCGCCAGACCCGCCGCCTGTTCACGCAACACATCGCTGGCCATCGTCTTTGGCAATGTCCCGTACTGGATCCGATCCAGCACGGCCGCGTAGGCGTAGGCGCGACTTGCCACCGCCGGTTCGAAGAGCACGGCGTTGAAGTTCTTCTCGAATAAGACGTGCTCGCGTTCCGTGAACCGCGTGGCGAGTGCACTCCTGAGCCGGACTTCGGTCAACCCAAAGCGCCCGAGCGCATGCACAAGGCTCCGCGTCAACGACGCCTCAAGCCCGTTCTGCCAGCGCAACGCCTCTTTTGTCGCGTCGAGCGTGACGCGCCCGATCATTTCGCCAAGTTGGACATGGGGACTGGTTGACGTCAGCGCCTTGTGCGCGCCCGCTAACGGCGCGACGACGCAGTACTGATCGGTGCCCGTGCCGGTGGCCAGGGAAGAGGAATACTTACTGGAGACGGCGAGTTCCTGAAGCGCGGCGGATTTGCCCTCGGTCATCGTCACGACCGCACGAGCAAGCGCCGCTGGCGTGATCGGCTGGTTGATGAAGAGCATGGTGTTGCTCGTCCCGGCGAACAGCGGTTTCTTCCGCCAGCCGTCCTCCGTTTCCACCCAACTGGCCGGGTCCGCCGCCCGCGTGGCGTTGCCGTGTACCCCTGCCGTGACGATGGCCTCGACGATGAGACCCGCGAAACTCGCGCGTTGATGCGCGGCATAGTTCATGTTCGCCGCCGTTCCCATCATGACGACCGTCTCCGGCGCAAGTCCCACCTCCGCGCATCCCTGTCGATGATACCCGTCGAGACCCGCCGCTGTGATCACCTCATAGCGCTCGTTATGGTCCGTCCCTTCGCAACTCTGATGACTGACGACAAACCGCACGCGCTCGCTTTGCCCACCATTGACCGGACAGGTACTCAGTGTCAGATGCGGAACCAAGAGGTCCGCGACCAGAAACCGGCCTAACCTCCGTACAAGAAAATGCTCCCCCCGACAGTACACGGTTGCTGAGTCGTTCCAGTTCATCCGCTCTTCCTCCATTGTCGGCCCAATTATACCAATCCTGGGGAGAGGGTGAGGGGGACCGACGATAATCTCTTCACTCGTATGAGAGCCGCTGTCATTCTTCATGCTTCATTCTTCTTGACCGCCGGGCGGGGCTCGCGGCTTGGCACTGCGTTCGTCGAATCGCGCGGCCCCGCGCGGGCATCAATGCCCACGCTACGACACACACCGGATCAATCCGGCTTTCTGAGCCCCATTCATGGGGCGTCTCGGCGTAGCCCGGCGATTGATCGCCGGGCGGAGCTGGCATTCCGCCCCGCGCCCGCATGAGCGAGTGATCGCTTTACTTCTCCCTTTCCAACGTCTCAATCAGCAAAAGAATCTCGGCGGCCATCCGGTATCGCAACTCCAGCGCGTCGGCGAGGGCACGGTCGCGGCTGCCAGCGACGATGGCTTGTAGGGCGCGGATGAAGGGGAGGAGCCAAGCGGTTTGAGGATCATCAGCCACTTGTTGGAGGAATGAGCCAGCCTCAGCAGGACCGCTAGCGCGAAGTTTCTCGGTCATATCGAAAACCAGTCGGCCTGGGCCATCGTGGTTCTCGCCACCATCGCGACGGTAGGCGAGGTAACAAGTGATGGCCTTGCGCTTCGCCTCCGCAGCAGCAGTAGGGTTGCCAGCGTCCGTCTCAATATTGGCAAGGATGGCCCAGGACGTCCACGGTTCAGATGCGTGGCCGAACTGAGCATCACATTCAATTGCCCGGTGGATTTCTTGCCGCGCTTCGTCCAGGTGGCAGAGCTTACGGAGAGTGAGACCGAGATTGCTCCTTGTCCGGCCTTCGTTCGCGGCATCGCCGATTTCGACATACTTGTCTATGGCTTGCCGGTAAAACGTCACAGCTTCCTCTAGGCGGCCAAGGACATCGTCATACAAGTTCCCCAGTTGCCCGAGCGTTCTCGCCTGTCCGGTGACATCGCCGAGCCGTACGTTAACCGCGAGCGATTTGCGATAGGCATCCTCCGCTGCTTCCGGTTGGTCCGCTTCCTGATGCACTCTACCGATCTGATGCCAGCTCGTGGCGACGGTGCCCGGCTCGTCCAACCGCGTGAACCGGTCGCGCGCTTCGGCGTATGCCGCCAGCGCCTCCGGGTAACGGCGCTGCTGCAAGCGCACAGTGCCAAGCTGAGCTTTGCCGACGGCGACCTGACGGAGATTATTAAGTTGTTCGGAGCGCTGACTACCCTCTTCGTAAGCCGCCGCCGCTCCGTCGAGTCGGCCCAAGTAGAGCAGACAGTCGCCTTGTTCTAGGAAGCAGACGGATGCCATCCTTTCCGCGCCCTGGCCGGGACGTTCCTTTACGATGGCCTCGAAACGCTGGCGGGCTTCGTCCAACAGCGGCAATGCCGGTTCCGGGTTGCCAGCTGTCTTCAACACACGAGCCAGGAGGAAGCAAGCCATTGCCAGATCGTAATCCGCGTTGGGATATGCATGCTCTCCCGCCAGCCGAGCGCGCTGGAGCAAGTGTTGCGCTCCGTTCCGTGCCTCGTGCAACTGTCCATTGGTAAGCTGTTCATCAATGCGGGTATCCATTATTTGGTATCGCGCGTGATTCCAGCCATCGTCTAGCGCATTCGCCGCCGCATCGCGCACCCGCCCCACGCGCGCCAGTAGCCGTGGCTTGCCGGCATTTCGCAGTAGGCTGTAGAGCACCGTGGCCAGACCAATCGTTGCCTCCGCCTCTCCCGCACGTTGCATGAGGTCGAGCAACGCGAAGAGGTTCGGCAGCTCCAGCACCGTCAGCGTGGCCGCGACTTCGGCGTTCTGGTCGCTCTGCTGCCCGAGGAAATCGGCATACGCGCGCATTGTCTCGACCCAGCGGGCCGTCAGTGCTTCGCGCTCCGCCGTGTCCATCCGCCCGCGTAGGTAAGGGCAGAGCGCGGGATTGAACGTGAGATGGCTATAGCGATTCGGAGTCGCGAGTCCTGTCGCGATCAACTCACCCGCCAGCGCGGCCACATCCGCCTTTTCCCACTGCATCATCACGCGGAGCACATCCAGATCGACTCCACCGTGAAACACGCCGAGCACGCGCGCCCGCTCCTGGTTTGCCGCCGACATGCGACGTAAGGACAGCTCGACGCTGGCGAAGAGCGAGTGCTCGCGACTGCCGGGGAACTGCTGCTCCATCCGCGCCATCAACTCTACGAGCGATTCGCGGGTGGCCGCGACGCCCTGGCCGCGTAAGGCCGGGGCCAGGAGTGCGAGCGTGCGAGCGTGGCAATGGACGGCATCGATGAGCTGCTCGATCTCCTCGCGTGCGGCATCGCTTGCTTTGTCATCCTCGCCAGCAACGTTCAACACCCGCTCGACCAGCTTGACCGCATCCTCACGGTCAAGCTGGTGCAGTTGGCGCTGATTCCGCTCGGCGTCGAACGGCGTGGGCAGTGCTTCGCGGCTGGTAAAGATGAGCCGGGTGTCGCCTACTTTCAGCAGTCGCTCGCATAGCGCGAGCAAGGCTTTCAATTCCTCACTCGCTTCCTGGGAAAGTGCCTCCGGCGTCTCTTGCGCCAGGAACGGTGGCGGGAGAATGCTCTCCAGATTGTCCATGACCAACAAGGTGGACTGCTCGCGCAGGACGCGCGTGATCGCCATTTCCGCCTGCGCGAGATCACCGTGGCAATCGACCGCCGTGGCGAATTTCGGTTTCACCAGTTGCTGGCCAAGCGTGTCGAGCACCGACTCGACCAGGTTCTTTTCCATCCCTTCCACTGAAACGAACGCGGCGCGGCGGATCTGCTGCGAACGGACCAGCCAACGGGCGAACTCGGCGGCGAGCGCGGTCTTGCCTTCGCCGCCTTGGCCGCGCACCACGGCATAGCGAAACCCTTGCTCCACCAGCTCCTTTCCGGTCACGGGCGCGGGAAACAGCAGCCGCTGCAGCGCGAGCAGGTCTCGGCTGCGACCGATGAAGCCGGTGTCTGGTGTCGGCGGGAAGTGGCCGAGACGGGCCGCGAGCGCGGTCTGAAAGTCCTCGCGCGTTTGCTTGGTCGGCATGATCGTGAAGAGTTGTGGGTCATCCTTATTCCTGGAAGAGCACAGGCACGAACCAATCCTCCAGCCGCAGCTCACCCGCGCCGAAGATGCGGTCGCGGAAGGTATTGTCCTTGAGTTGCCGCTGACCGGCGAGCATGGCGTCGCCTACACGTTTGCCCTCGGCCAGCGCCTGGTAGAAGACCGCGACGAAGCGTTTCGCGGTCTCGACCAGCACGCTGTGGCTCATCGCCACCACCGAGGCCACGCCGACCTTGAGCAACTCGGACGCCACGGACTCGGATGCCTGCTCGGCTTGCGCGGTCTGGCAGGCTTCGAGGAAGACGAGCGGAATCCGGTGATCGCGCAGCAGCGGGCCGAGGTCGTTGGTGAACACGGTGACGTGGCGACGCCGCTCCAGCTTGCCGATGTCGTCTGGGTGCTCGAAGCACAGGCCGCCGAGGCCGACGGTCTTGTCATAGACGCCGTGACCATCGAAGTGGACGACATGATAGGGCTGACGCGCGGCGCGGGCGCGGTCGAATTCCGCGCGCAAGGCGGGCAGCGTGGGTGGACTGAGGACGTGGAGCTGCACGAGACCGGGCAGGGATTCCATCGCCTCGACCAGCGGCCGCGCGCTCACGCGATGGTCAATGTAGCCGCAGGCATCGTCCTCGGGTCGCGCGGTGACGAGCAAGATACGGATCGGCGTGGCGACGACGGGCACATCGAGCACTCTGGTGTTCGGCAAGCGGCGGCGGACACGGGTGGACTTCGCACCCTGGAACAGATAGGTGTCGCCATCGTGCAGCAGTTCCCAGGGGAGACCAAGCAGTAGGGTGGCGGCTTCGCGAGCAGCCCGCGCGTCGGTCTCGGACGCGCCCGCTTCCAGCGCGGCGTCCACGTGGACGGAGAAACGACGACCGACGTGATTGTTGATTTTGGCCCAGGCTTGCATGACGTTTTCCCGGTGCGCCACGGGCATTGCCGCCTTGTACAGGAGCTGTCCCCACTGCACGAGGTTTTCTTCCACCTTGCGTGCCCGATCCCGGAAGTAGTGGCTCGGCCAGACGGCATATTTCTCCAGATACCAGCGCAGGTCGTTGGCTTCGATGGGACCAATCGGCGCGATGAAGCGCCAAGACTGCTCACTGTGCACATCGGGTTGACCTGATGTGGCCGGTTCATACACGAGCCGGGCGCGGGCGGAGGCGCGGCGAACGCCGTCCTGTTCGTGGAACTTCAGATCAGTGAGTTCGAGCACCAATTCTTCCAGCGGCTCGGCTTTGGGCTGGGGCGTGACAGGGACATCCGCAGAGAGCCGCTTGCCCAAGGCGACGAGGATCGCGTCCATTGCCGCCTCGACTCCACCCGCGTCACTGGTTACGGGGACGAACTTGGGCTGCTTACCAAGTAGCTTTCCGAGCGCGCCCAGTTTGGTGCCGTTCAGGGAAAGCGGAATGATTGGATACTGATTCGCGCCGCGCTTTTTCCGCAGTTTGACCGCGTAAGCAACTTCATCGGCAACCCAGTCTGACTGCAATGCCTCCGTGCTCACGACAAAGGCGAAGGCCGAGGCGTCAGCAATGGCTTTCTGGATTTCGGGCCACAGCGGATCGCCGCCGTGCAGCTCGCGTGAATCAATCCAGACATCCTCCCCATGATCGGCGAGCGCGGTGCGCAGGTTGCGCACGAACTCGTCGTCTTGGGAGCTGTGGGAGATGAAAAGGGTGCTCATGGTTGAGCGACATTATCGAGATGAGCGGTTTTTTCAACTGTTGGCGGAGCTTGGTCTCCTCGAATCTCGCCGTCGCTACGCGCATAATAAGAGGGATCGCGGGGAACGTTACCACGGATGCTCCCGTCCGTCCCAGGTCCAGAAGCGTCCGTGCTCGGCTGACGTCAGGCGCGCAAGCACCTGACGGATGCCGCGGACACTCCCCTCTACCGACAAGGGGGCTCCTGCTCCGCCCATATCCGTCCGCACCCACCCCGGGTGCATGACAATCGCCAGGCACCCCTGCTGTCCCCACGCCGGGGCCTGCGCGCGAAAAGCATCGTTGAGCGCCGCTTTTGAGTCGCCGTACAACCCGAGACTTTCGGTGTGCCCTCGGCGCGCGCCGAGCTGGCTTGACATCAAGACGATCTTCTTCTCGTGACCGCGGAGCACCGCTGGTAGCGGCGCCCGCGCGACATGGATCGGCGCCTCGGTATTGATGCGGTGGATTTCCGCCGCGCTTATCCCGCGCCCTCCTACCCCCGCGTTGTGGATCAGTACATCCAGGCATTCAGGTGCCACCTCTTGGGTCAGCGCCTCAAGTTGCTGGGCGTCGCGCACATCAAGG
>JABFSC010000716.1 GCA_013140885.1 Deltaproteobacteria bacterium
CGCCTTTATCCACACGTAACGAAAACCCGCAATCCGGATTCGTGCACACCCAGGCCTTGAAGAGAACCGAGGCCCCTTCCTGTCCGTAATCGGACAGCGGAATCAACACCCCCTCCTCACACTTCTGGCACTTCGGGAAACTCGGAAGCTCCATTGCCCTCTCCTTTCCAAAACTCCACCAAACGCTACCCACCCTGACACTAATCGACGAAAAAATCAAGGAAACATCTTTGACTATTTGTCACTGTTGCCTAGCCCTTCGTTAAATACCCCACTCCGAAACCCTTCCAGATCAAGTACGCTTGACGCGAACCCAGACTCTTTCAGTTTCCGGCGCATGGCTTCTACGGTCGCGACGGAAAGATGCGGTAATTCATCCTTGCGGATTTCAATGCGTGCCGTTGTCCCATGATGGCGGACACGCAACTCTTGAAATCCTTGCCCGCGAATGAAAGATTCCGCTTGTGCGATTTGCGACAGCATCTTCGCCGTTATCGGGGTGCCATACGGAACACGTGACGACAAGCATGGCGACGCTGGTTTCTCCCAGGTTGGCAATCCTAGTAATTTACTGCAGGCACGGATATCCGCCTTGCTGAACCGCGCTTCCACCAAAGGATGCACGACACTGTATTCGGTGGCGGCTTGAATGCCTGGACGGTAATCGCCGAGATCATCTAGATTCAAGCCATCGACAATTGAGCGAAGCGACAGTCTCCGCGCTTCGCGTTGGCAGATGTCGTACAGCGAATTTTTGCAAAAATAACAGCGATTGGTCGGATTCGCCGCGTATTCCGGCATCGCCAGTTCATCATGGGGAATAACGAGCAACTGGACGTTCAGGGCATCCGCCAGTCCGCGCGCTTGTTCCGCGTCTTCTGGTGGCGTTGACGAGGACACGGTCATCAACGCGATCACCTCGCCACGTAACACCTCGGCGGCCACGGCCAACAAAAAACTTGAATCGACTCCTCCAGAAAACGCCACCAGGGTCGGACCTAACCGGCTCAGGTTGGTCCGCAGATTGTGCAATTTTTCTTCCACGCGCTTAAATTCCTTCGGCTTGAAACAAATCGGTCGTTAAATATCGTTCTCCGGCATCACAAAAAATGGCCAAAACCGTTTTTCCCGGTCCTAATCGGCGAGCGACTTGTAGCGCGGCGATGCAAGCCGCTCCAGAAGAAACTCCGACAAGCATGCCTTCTTCTCTCGCGAGTCTTCGCGTGTAGGTGGTCGCATCGCTATCCGTCACGCGAATGACTTCATCGTAAATCGTGGTATCCAGAACTGGCGGAATGAACCCCGCGCCAATTCCTTGCAACGTGTGATACCCCGCTTCTCCGCCAGACAACACAGGCGAAGCATCCGGTTCGACCGCGAAAATTTTTATGTTGGGATAATGGGTCCTGAGTACCTGGCCAACGCCGGTAATCGTCCCGCCCGTACCGACTCCAGAGATAAAGGCGTCGAGTTGGGGCATCTGTTGGAGGATTTCTTGGGCCGTGGTCACGCGATGCACCGCTGGATTGGCGGGATTCTTAAATTGCTGCGGCATGAAATAGGAGGGATTTTCGGCTACGATTTCTTCCGCTTTTTGCACGGCGCCGTGCATGCCCTTGGTATCCGGGGTTAGGATCACCGTGGCTCCGTAGGCGGCCAACAGACTGCGACGTTCCTCACTCATGGTGTCGGGCATGGTGAGGATCAAGCGATACCCTTTGACCGCCGCGACCAAGGCGAGCCCAATTCCGGTGTTGCCGCTCGTGGGCTCAACGATGGTGTCGCCGGGATGCAAGCGTCCATCCCGTTCCGCCGCTTCGATCATGTTCAAGCAGATACGATCCTTGACACTGCCACCGGGATTGAATGATTCGAGTTTCGCCCACACCCCCGCGTCTTCTGGTCCCGGCAAGCGGCGCAGTTGCACCACCGGGGTCATGCCGATGAGGGTCGTCAGCGATTGCGTGACTTGGCAAGGGAGCGGCATACAAATTCAGTGTGAGCACGGCATCCGTGGATGCCAGCGTTTTCGCGGTCTGTTATTGGTGTGCGGCGATGCTATCCAGGCAAGGGGGGAAAGTCAACGAAATCTCCACGTCGTCTTCTGATTCTTTTTCCGGGCAGTCTCGGTGATTTTCTCTGCTTTTTGCCGACACTCCAGTTCATCCGGGCTACGTCTCCGGGATGCGAGCTGACCGTCGCCGCGCGAGGTGAGGGGCTGGCGCTTGCCCAGCGACTTCCCGAAGTCGCGCGCACGCTGTCTCTGGAGAGTGGGACGTTCGCGAAATTATTTTTCGCTTCTTCTTTGTTCACCACGGAAGAGGAGCAGCTTTTCCTCTCAGCCGACGAGATATTTTCTTGGTTTGGTCATGCTCAACCAGAGGTGCACGCCGCGTTGCGATCTCTTGGCGTGCGGCGGGTGGGCTCTTTTTCCTTTTTTTCCGGTCAGGAATCTCTCCATGCCGTGGCCTATTATCTTCGCTGTGTCGGCGGAACCGAGCTGCTGTGTCCATCGCTTGCGCTAGGACACGAGGACAAGAAATGGCTGGAAACCTACTGGCGACAACGTGGCTGGGCTGCGCGCTCTCGCCTTTTGCTGCTCCATCCTGGCAGCGGTGGAAAAAAGAAACGATGGGATGCTGAGGGATTCGCGCACATCGCGCGCTGGTGGGCCGCGCGGAACAACGTCCAGGTTCTCATTCTTCTCGGTCCGGCTGAAGAGCAAGAAGCCGCGCATTGGCGTTTGCTTGGTGACGTGGAATCCGCTCTTTCCGTTTGGCAAGCCGTCGCGTTACTCAGTCGTTCCGACCTCTATGTGGGGAATGATTCCGGAGTCAGTCATCTGGCTGGTGCGGTTGGCGCGCGTGGCGTCGTGATATTTGGACCGACGCAACCCCAGCAATGGCGGCCACTTGGCGGCGCATTGTCTGTTCTCCGGAACCTTCAGTATCGGGGCGAACATCCAGATGATGCCGGTATCGCACTGACGGAAATATCAGTTGATGAGGTCATCGCCGCATTGTCGCACTTGGGCGCATGAGAGGCGACTTTCTTTCCGCGAGCGGAGACTTTATATAAGAGACCTACTTTCCTGATCCTATTTTTACGGAGAGAACGAATTATGGAAGAACAAGAGGATAAACGCGGATTCAAGGTTCAAGACCGACGACGATTTTCAGAAACCGGAGAAGCACGCGAGATCGAGGAGACCTCCTCGTCCATCGAAGCTCCGGCTCAAGCCGCGCCAAAGGTTGAGACCACACGGCCAGAAGAACCACGCCGAGAGCCCCCACGCGGGAGTAGTCGCCCCACGGCGGCACCGCCAGCCATTTCTTTTTCGAGCTTTCTGCTAGGGTTGAGCACCCAGGCCCTCATGTATATGGGCGAAATCCCGGCGGCTCCGGGCGAACCCCCGCATGCGGACCTCGCGGCCGCGCAACAAATGATTGATGTGTTGGCGATGCTGAAACAAAAAACGGCGGGCAATCTCGATTCCGGCGAGGCCGCCATGTTGGAAAACGCACTGTTCGATTTACGCATGCGCTATGTCGATCTCGTGAAAAAGGGCGTTCCTCCCGCGGCGGGTTCTGGACAGTAAGCATCGCCTTTCTTTCGCACTTTACATCATGCGCCGCATATTTTGGGGAATCCTCGTCTTCACGTTCCCCTGCCTTTTGCTCTTTACCGGAATGGTTGGGTGGCAGTTTTACCGGGAACTCGAGCACGAGATCGTGACTCGATTTTCCGCCCGCCATTGGGATGTTCCTTCCAAAATCTACGCCGAGCCCGTCTTCCTCTATCCTGGCGCCCATATTGAAGAGAGTACCCTCTTCTCGCGACTCACGCGTCTGGATTATCGAGCGGTGGCGGGAGCCGTGAATGGTCGCGGCGAATATCATTACGACCAGAAAAAAGGCGAACTGCTCCTCGCGCTGCATGAAACCCCGTTGCCACGCGCTCGTGGCAACGCGCAACGGGTGGCCTTGTCCTTCCAAGGGGGCCGGATTACGCGGGTGGTCGATGCGGATACCGGCACTGTCTTGCGAGCGGTTGAGCTTGAACCGGAAGTCATCACGAGCGTGTATGATGAGGTCTGGGCGGAGCGACGATTGGTCAAACTCTATGACGTGCCATCTCTGTTGGTGAAAGCGCTGCTCGCGGCGGAGGATCACCGGTTTTTCGAGCATGAAGGGATCGACGTGTGGCGGATCGTTGGGGCGATTCGCGCGAACCTCCTCGCCGGGCGCGCTGTACAGGGGGGCAGTACGCTGACCCAACAACTCGTGAAGAATTTCTTCCTCTCGCAAGAAAAGAGCGTCGGGCGGAAAATGCTGGAAGTCTGCATGGCCACGATCGTTGAGCTGCGCTATTCCAAACTCGAAATCCTGGAAAATTATCTCAACGAGATTTACATGGGACAGCATGGCGCGAAGGGAATTTTCGGGATGTGGGAAGCCTCGCGGGTCTATTTTGGCAAGGAACCGCGCGACCTGACACTCGGTGAGTTGACGATTCTCGCGGGCATCGTGCAACGTCCCAATTACTTCATGCCTCTCCGCCATCCCGACCGCGCGATACACCGACGTGAATATGTCCTCCAGCGGATGCGCGTGTTAGGCGATATTACCGAGGAAGAATACCAGGCGGCGCGGGTGGAGAAACTTGTCCGTCGCGCGCTGCCGCCAGATGAAAATGGGGCTCCTTATTTCGCGGACTTTGTTCGGAAACAACTCGAAGATCACTTGCCCACTGGGACTCTGACGACGGCTGGATTGCGGGTGCTGACTTCACTCGATCCGCATCTGCAACGCCTCGCGCAAGAGGCCGTGAGAAAAGGCGTCGAGTCGCTCGAAGCGAAAAATCCGCGTCTGCGACGGAAAAATCCACAAGACCAACTGCAAGCCTGTTTGATCGCCATGCAGCCACAGACGGGTGCCGTGCGGGCAATGGTCGGCGGGCGCGATTACGCGATCTCGCAATTCAATCGTGTGACCCAAGCGCATCGCCAGCCAGGGTCGATCTTCAAGCCGGTGGTGTTCCTGACCGCGCTGATGCAGGAGCGCGAGGAGCAACGTGGGCGGTTTCTGCCCACCAGTCGCGTGGAGGACGAGCCGTTTTCCTGGTCGTTCAAGGGAGAAGAGTGGACTCCCGGCAACTACCGCAAGGAATATCTGGGCCTCGTCTCTTTGCGTCGCGCGCTAGAGTTATCTCTCAATGCGGCCACGGCGCGCGTGGCGCAGGACGTTGGTCTTGTCGCCATTCACGAAACCGCTCGCGCCTTGGGATTCGTCAGTCCGCTCACGGAATATCCGTCATTGGTCTTGGGTGCATCGGAGGTGACACCCTTCGAGGTGGCTGTGGCTTTTAGCACCCTGGCCAATCAAGGGGTGCGCGTGAAGCCGGTGACGATTAAACGGGTCATCAATGCGGACGGACAGACCCTCGAACGACACGGCGTCGAGGTCGCCCAAGCTATTCTGCCAGAAGACGCCTATATGCTCACGCATATGCTGGAAGGTGTGCTGGAGCGAGGCACCGCTCGTTCGGCGCGCCAACAAGGCTTCTCGCGTCCCGCCGCCGGGAAAACCGGGACCACCAACGATTACGGCGATGCCTGGTTTGTGGGGTATACGCCAGACTTAGTGACGGTCGTGTGGGTCGGCTTCGATCAACGTCAATCTTTGGGCTTATCGGGATCGCAAGCGGCACTGCCGATATGGACTCATTTTATGAAGCGGGCGACCGCTGGACAGCCGGAGACTGAGTTTGTTCCACCGCCTGGAGTGGCCGTGGTGCCGATCGATCCGCACACGGGAATGCGGGCGACCGCGCGGTGCCCAGTGGTGATTGAGGAAGCCTTTCTGGAAGGGACAGAGCCGACACTGCTGTGTCCGTTGCATGAGACCGACGTTCGTCCGATCGAGGCGGAGCCCGAAGACTCATACGAAAATATGCCGAGACGCAGGGAGGAACGCGCCCCTCGTCCCCGACCCGTGCCAGACGAAAGGAGACCGTGGTGGCGCATATTTTAACGAGACGCATGATGGTGAGGTACGCGACGTCTCTAAGTCTGGTGCTCTTCAGCCTGGTGTGCCCGCGCGTGGACGGGCTCTGGGCCCAGACTTCTCAGCGAGATCCTCTATACGATTCGTCCGAGGGAGAAGAGTTTACGTCTGAAGAAGAACCTGTATACGGTGGCGAATTCGAGGAGGAGGAGGCAGAGACAACGCCACAAGAGGCGGAAGGGACTGAAGAGGAGGACGAAAGTGAGCAAGACCCGGCTCCCGTGCTGCCGAGAGATTTTTCCTCGCCGGACTCGTTGCATTCTCCTGAGCGTCTCCCTGAGAAGCAAGTCGATACTCCTCCCGTGGCGACGGTCCCCGATACTGAACCGATTGAAGAACCACCTCCCATGAGCAGTGCGCTGCCAACGCTGCCTGCCGCCGATACCCTGCCTCCGCACGAGCAGCTTGCTGTCCATTTTGTCGAGGGTGGAGTTGACGCCTTGTCCCGCGACGATTTTGAGCAGGCGCAGGAACACTTTGAGCAGGCATTGGAAATCGCTCCCATGCAACCCTTTGGCTATTATTTTCTTGGCCGCTTGGCGTTCGCGCGCGGTGAGCACAAAATCGCGCTGGTCTTTCTCCGCAAAGCGGATGCGATCTTGGTGCGCGGCGACCCGGCGTGGCGAGGCGAGGCCGCCAGGTTGCGAGGGGCGGTCTACGAGGATATGCAGGACTACCGCCGTGCCTACGTAGCCTATCGTCAAAGCCTGCAACTCACCCCCACGAATTTACGTGCCGCCAGCGCCTTAGCGCGTCTGGCTGGCGAAGGGCTGGATGCGCGTGCCGCATTTCCCCGGTGATCCCTTGCTTGTCCTTGGCATCGAAACTTCGTGTGATGATACGGCCGCAGCGGTTCTTCACGGCACGCGCGTGCTGTCGAGTATCGTCTCATCACAGGACGCCGTGCATGGCGAGTTTGGTGGCGTGGTGCCGGAGCTGGCGTCCCGCCACCATATTCAGAATGTGCTGCCGATCGTCGATCATGCCCTCCACCAGGCCGAGGTTCGGTTGGAACAACTTGATGGCATCGCCGTGACCTGTGGGCCTGGGCTGGTCGGGTCGCTTCTCGTTGGGGTCTGCGTGGCCAAGGCGCTGGCGATGGCGAAAAATCTACCGCTTATCGGCGTCAATCATCTTGAGGGGCATTTGCTCGCGGTCTTGCTTGAGCAAGAGGTGGAGTTTCCTTTTCTGTGTCTGCTCGTATCGGGGGGCCATACCGCGTTGTATGTCGCCCGCACCTGGGGTGACTATGAACGGCTCGGCGCCACTCGTGATGATGCCGCCGGAGAAGCCTTTGACAAAGCCGCCAAGATGCTTGGGCTCGGCTATCCAGGTGGGCGGGTGATCGACACCCTCGCGCGACGCGGGAATCCGACCACGCTCCGCTTTCCCCGCGCGCATCTCAAAACCGGCAAATACGATTTCAGTTTCAGTGGTATCAAAACGTCGCTTCGCCAGTTTCTCGGTTCTTCAGAGCGAGAGGGACGGGATGATGCCGACATCGCGGCGAGTTACCAAGAAGCGGTGGTGGATATGTTGGTGACGACCACCCTCCGCGCCGCGCGAGAGCAGGGGCTTGCCCGCATCGTGATTGCTGGGGGCGTATCGGCCAACTCTCGGTTGCGCCACCGCATGAAGGAAGAGGGGGAACGGGGGGGGATGCGAGTGTTCTTGCCTCCACTCAAGTTGTGTACGGATAATGCGGCGATGATCGCGTTCGCTGGAGCGTGGCGATTAGCGAGTGGACAACGGGCCTCGTTGACGCTCAATGCCTCGGCGACCTTGCGATTGTAGGGGGATGGCGCGTCCCGCAGCCCTTGCGAGGTCAAGGTGATTCAAGGTAGGTATACCCCAGTCGATTGGAGCGACACCCGGTGAGGTGTTCCACTTTTCGTTATGCTGACGAACGAGCCCAATCTGGAGAAGCGTCAAAACCACATAATGCAAGCCAGCCTTGTCGAGGAATCGGGGCGGCTGAGCAAGGAAAGAAAGGAGCAGCGCAGTATGGCAAGCAGCGTCATCACCAAACCCATTATCTCTTCGGATTCTCACATCATGGAGCCGCCCGACACGTATACGGCCCGGATCGATAAAAAGTACAAGGACACCGCGCCGCATGTGGAGTGGCGAGACAAAAGCGGCGACACCTATGTGATTGACGGGATGAAGCAGACCATCCCCATGGGTCTTGTCGCGGCGGCGGGCGTGTCCGCGGAAGGCCTGGCGACGTCGGCCCAGTTCGCGAAGTTCGCCGATCTCCATCGGGGCGGATGGGACCCCGAGGCGCGCATGGCCGACCAGGATCGGGACGGCGTGGCGGCGGAGGTCATTTATCCCAGCGTGGGCATGGTCCTGTGCAACCATCCCGATGGCGACTACAAGAAGGCATGTTTTGACGCCTACAATCTGTGGATCGCGGAGTATTGCAGCGCTCATCCTACTCGGCTGTTAGGGCTTGGACAGACCGCCATGCGAACCCCAGAGGAGGGGATTAAGGACCTCGAAAAGATGAAGGCGATGGGTTTGCGCGGGGTAATGATGCCTGGCTTCCCCATGCAAGAGGACTACGACAACCCGATCTATGATGAGTTCTTCGAGGCGGCCATTTCACTGAAAATGCCGCTGAGTTTCCATATTCTGACGTCACGGGAAGGCATCGCCATCGCTTCCCGTGGGCCGCGGATCAACTCTTTCCTGTCGATCATCCGCGGCAATCAGGACATCATGGGGATGTTCATCTTCGGGGGAGTGTTCGAGCGGCATCCCAAACTCAGAATCGCCTGCGTTGAGGCGGACGCCGGCTGGGTCCCGCATTTCATGTACCGCATGGACCATGCCTACGATCGCCATCGCTATTGGCTCGCGACCAGCAAGCTGTCGAAGAAGCCGAGCGAGTATTTTAGCGAGAATATCTACATGACCTTCCAGGATGACTGGGTCGCGTTCAAGAGCGCCAGCATGTTGAATCCGCGCCGCTTGATGTGGGCGAATGATTTCCCGCATAGCGATTCGACGTGGCCGAATTCGCAGGAACTCCTCAACCAACACTGCCAGTCACTCACGGCAGAGCAGAAGGACTGGGTTCTTCACGATAACGTAGCCGACTTTTATCAGATGACGCTCTGATGACGCGCTAATGAATTTCAACGAGCAAAAGGGGGGAGCACATTTTGCTCCCCCCTTTTGCTTGCCCCTCTTTTGGCTTGGCAATGGCATTAAGTGAGAGGGTTCCGAAAGTTCCCTCTCCCAGCTGGGAGAAGGGGAGGGTGAGGGAGATCATTGGTGTTCTCTTGATGTCCTTCCGCTCTGCCCGCCACCTGTTGATACACACCGCGGGATGTCACCAGCGGAATTGCCAGGGTTATCCGGCTACCGCGGTCAAGCTCTGGAGTTCCGCTTGCCGCTTCTCAATCTCCTCTTCCAGTTCCCCCCGCAACGCCGCGTAGGCGCTTGGGTGCAGCGTTTCACTGCGCAGCAACAGATCGTCGAGTTCCTTGTGTTTGCGTGCGATCTCACCACGTAGCTCCTCAACTCGGTGTTGTGTGGCCTCGTTTACTCCGTCCCCTTCACGTGCTTGTTTCGTGCCCATGTTGCTTGTCCCCCTTTCCTCGCCTGCTGACCCACCGCCAGCAGGGTGCGTTGTTCGTCCTCAGGTCGCTACGGTATCCATACACTTGGTTGTCGTTATCGATGTCCCGCTACTCTCTCTCCACCCACGCATCAAGGAGAGACGGCACCCGCAGATGGACTGGGACGCGGTCCATGCCAATCCGGCGATCGAGCTCCGCGTGCCAGTGGTAGATGCGCCGCTCTTGGTAGTTGAGCGGGACGCCGCGAAATCCCGGTGAGGTCATGGATTCCTGGATCGGCCCGACAAAGGACACATCCTCTTCCACGATGTGATCGA
>JABFSC010000171.1 GCA_013140885.1 Deltaproteobacteria bacterium
CTCTGCGTCTCGCGCGTGCGCGGCGCCCGGAGCTGCCCTTTATTTTCGTGTCCGGCGCGATCGGCGAGGAACGGGCGATCGAGAGTCTTCAGCAAGGGGCGATCGATTACGTACTCAAGCAGCGGTTGGCACGACTAGGGCCGGCGGTGCGGCGCGCGTTACGAGAAGCCGAGGACCGGCGGGCGCGACAGCACGCTGAAGAGACGCTCACGCGGAGCGAAGCGTACTTTCGGACGCTCACCGAAAACACCTCTGACTTCATCGCCTTGATCGAGGGGAGTGGCGTGGTCCAGTACATGAGTCCCTCGATACGAGCGCTCTTCGGCTATGAAGACTGTGAGTGTATTGGCAAACCCTGGGACGCGTATGTGTCGGCGGCCGACATTGAGGCGACAACACGGTTTTTTACGAGTCTTTGTCAGTCGTCTGGGGGGCGGCGGCGGCTGGAATTTCGTGTGCGCCGGCGAGATGGGGCGTTCCGCGTCGTGGAGGGGGTGTTCTCCAATCTTCTCGACGATCCGGTGCTGCGTGGTGTGGTGATGAACGCGCGGGATGTGACCGATCGGCGACTCGCCGAAGCCGCGTTGCAAGAGACCAATCAGCGCTTGGAGAAAACGCTGGCGATGGAGCGGGAGTTGCGGAGTGAATTGCACCGATTGTCCGTCGCCTTGCGTCGGGCGCAAGAAACCGAGCGAACCCGAATCGCGCGCGAACTCCATGATGGGGTCGCGCAGACGTTGTCCGGCCTCGTATTGCACGTTGATTTTTTGCACGCCATGCCTAGCGACTCTCCGGTGGTGAAGCCCATGCTCGGCGACATTAAAGAGGCCCTGGCGCAGGCCGTGACTGACATCCGCGAGGTGGTGTGGGCCTTGCGTCCCGCCATTCTTGATGACTTGGGCCTGCTGGAGGCATTGCGGGGATTGATGACGAACCTCAGGCGGAACTCGGCGGTGGAGATTACGCTTGATCTCCCAGAGGAGCTGCCGGTGCTTTCGCCTACGGTCGAGACCGCGCTCTATCGTATCGTGCAAGAAGCGCTGACCAATGCGCTCCACCATGGACAGGCGGCGTGCGTCACGGTCCGCGTGGCACTGGACAAGGGGCAGGTGCATTTGACGGTGGCGGATACGGGGAAAGGGTTTGATGCGGTGCCGCGAGCATCCCCACCTGTTGTGAATGCACGCGGCATCGCCGAGAACAAACGGGGAATCGGGGTGTGGAGCATGCGCGCGCGGGCCGAGGAAGTAGGCGGGACGTTTGCGCTCCATTCCACGCCAGGCCACGGGACCACGGTCCACGTGACGGTTCCCGCGCGCTTCGAGGCGCAAGAGTGGGAAGGATATTGATGCCGCACACGACCATCTTACTTGTGGACGACCACCCGCTGGTTCGCCAGGGATGTCGGTACATTCTCGAACAGCATAGCGAGATTACGGTGATTGGCGAAGCCAGCACCGGCGAGGACGCGGTGGAGAAAGTGAAGGCGCTCAAGCCCACCGTCGTGCTCATGGATATTAACCTGCCTGGCGTGGGGGGGATCGAAGTCACCCGCACGCTCAAATATCAATTTCCGCGACTCCTCATCATTACCCTCTCGGTGCATACCGACGAGAGCTATGTGTATCGTGCGTTCGAAGCCGGGGCTTCCGCATACATCGTGAAGCAGGGAGGGGCACGAGAATTAGAAGAAGCGGTGGCTGCGGTCGTCGCCGGGAAAATCTATCTGAGTGCCTCGGTCTCCCGGCCCGTCGTGGACGGCTATATGAAGCATGCGTCCCACCGCAGCGAGACGCCGGATAATCCCCTGACGGCCAAGGAGCGCGAGGTCGTGCAACTCCTCAGTCGGGGACTCAGTAGCAAGGAGATCGCGGCTCAACTCAAGCTGAGTCCGCTCACGGTCGATGTGCATCGGAAAAACATTATGAAGAAACTCGCCCTCCATAGCCTGCCCGAGTTAGTGAAATGGGCGATCCGTCATCAGTTGGTATCGGTGGATGAATAATCTTGTTGGGGGGAGCCGACTCTCCTCGAATATAGTCCTTGTGGGTGGGGTAGGGGCGAATAATCATTCGCCCCCACTCTTTCCGTAGGCCGGGATAAAGCCGGAGGCCGTTCCGGGCGCGAGCGTACATGCCGGAAACGCTCCGTTTATTCCGGCCTACGTTCTTTCTCTCTTCGTTCAAGTGCAAACCGCTGTAGTCCGTCTATGGTGCCGGCGTATTTCTTTCGGCGATCGGTCTGAACTCAATGCTGACCACTTCAGGTGGAGCGTGATGGCGCAAAACGCGTAGCGCCGACTCTTCCGTATGGCCCTTCTTCTGCAAGAGCGGATGAAGCGGCGGGAGCGCGCGTGTATAAGTTTCGTCGTCGCCCAGTGGAGTGGTGCGGACCGAAGTGGCGACGGGAGTGTGTTCTGTCAGGAAGAGTGGCGTGATCCGCTGACGCAGGTCGGTGAGCTGTTCTCTCCTCATCGCGGCGGGTAGTGGTGTCGCGGTTCCCACATCGGCCACGGAGGCAAGGCCCATCCAGCGATCAACCGCCGCTTTGAACACGTCCCGGTCAATCGGCTTGACGATGTAGTCATCCATGCCCACGGCCAGAAATTTCTCGCGGTCTCCCGGCAGGGCTCGTGCCGTGAGTGCGACAATTGGCGTACGAATTCCGAGCCGCCGCTCATGCTCGCGTATGTACGCGGTGGTGGTGAACCCGTTCATCTCTGGCATCTGATAGTCCATGAGAATCAGGGCGTACCTGTGTGTGGCCACCGCTGCGAGGGCATCTCGTCCAGTTGGAGCCGTGTCAACGTCTTTGTAGCCGAAATGCGCCAAGAGTCGGACGGTGTGCTTCTGGTTGGTTTCGTTATCTTCCACCAGCAGAATGCGACTCCCCTTGCTGACCTGGAGGGGAGCAGGAGCCTCTTGAACGAGGAGCGGATCAGCAGTCTTCTCCTTTGTGGGGGTGTACCATTTCTTCAAGGCGGCTTCGAGGAGTGTTGACTGGAGCGGTTTGGTGATGAAGTCATCCATCCCGCTCTCCAGGCAGCGCTGGCGGTTGCTTTCCCGGGCGTCGGCGGTGACGGCGATGATGGGAGTATGCGTGCCGAACTGACGATCGCGTTCGCGAATATGCTCCGTCGCGGCGAACCCGTCCATGATTGGCATCCAACAGTCCATCAAGACCGCGGCGTAGCGATTTTTTTCGAGCGCGGCCAATGCCTCTTGGCCGTTGTTCGCGACGTCCGCGCGATAGCCGAGTTTTTTCAAGAGGCGGGTGATGACGGCCAGATTGTCCAGATTATCTTCCGTCACTAACACACTGGGCATGTGTTCCGCTTCCGCGAGGGTATGACGGGTCACCAGCCGTGGTTGTTCTTGTGGTGTTCGCGCCGGTTGCCGCATGAGGGTGAGCAGACAGTTGAAAAGCTGTGACCGGCGGAGCGGTGTGGTCAGATACGCCTGTATCCCAACCTCGCGTGCGCGAGCGGCGTCGCCACGTTGTCCGACCGTCGTGAGGAGGGCGATACGCAGGTCGTCCAAGGCGGGGCGCTGGCGAATGGCGTGGGCTACCTGCAATCCATCCATGGTGGGCAAGTGCCAATCGAGCAGGACAATGTGGAAAGGCCGTTGCGCGGTGATAGCGGCATCCAAGAGCGCGAGGGCCCGCGGGCCGCTCTCGGCACTCTGTGTGATGATTCCCCAGGAGGCCAGATGATATTCAAGACTGGCGCGGGTCGTGGGATTGTCATCGACAATCAGGACCGAGAGCCCTTGCAAAGAGGCGACTTCTGGCTCAAGGGTAATCGCCTGCTGTGGTCGTTTCTCGAACTGGGCCGTGAACCAGAATGTGCTCCCTTTTCCTTGTTCACTCTCCACCCCCATTTCCCCACCCATCAGGGCGGCCAACTGTTTGCTGATCACCAACCCTAACCCGGTGCCACCATGCTGCCGGGTCATCGACGTATCGACTTGCGAGAAGGACTGAAAGAGGCAATCCATGCGGTCGGGGGGAATGCCAATGCCCGTGTCACGGACGGCGAATCGTAACAGCGCGTGAGTGTCGGTTTCCTCGGCCACGGAGACGCGGACGACCACTTCTCCCCGGTCCGTGAATTTCATGGCGTTGCCCATCAGGTTAATGAGAATCTGTCGCAGCCGACCGGGGTCTCCACCCAGCGAGGTCGGCACCTCATACCCTGTGATGATAGCCAATTCGAGTTGCTTGTCGGCGCACGTTTTCGTGAAGAGGTCAGTCACGCTTTCCAGCGTGGTATGTAAGTCGAAGTCGATCGTGTCGAGGTCTAACTTGCCCGCCTCGATCTTGGAGAAATCGAGGATTTGGTTGATGATCCCCAGCAGGGATTGGGCGCTGTTCTTGACGGTGGTGGCGAAATCCTTTTGATCCTCGGTGAGGATCGTATCGAACAGTAAATCCGTCATGCCAATAATGCCGTTCATGGGCGTGCGGATTTCATGGCTGACGTTGGCGAGGAAGTCGGCTTTCGCCTGGGCCGCGGCTTCCGCCGTCTCTTTTGCGCGTTGCAAGGCGGCTTCAACTTTTTTCCGCGCGCTCACATCGTGTAACGTGGCGAGGGCGGCGGGGTGTCCTTCCCATTGGATTTCCGTCACGCGCATCTCGACGATGACTGGGTCAGTGTGCGCGCGCGGAAGCGTGACCTCGCGGGTTTCACCGACAGTGATGGAAAAATGCAGCGCGGTATTCAGTACGGTCTCCGCCGGTTGTTGCAACAGCGCTTCAGCGGCGGGATTGACGAACCGCACTTTCTTGTCGCGATCAATGACCAGCATGCCATCGGCATTACTCTGGAGCAGGGCGCGGTGATGCGCCTCCGAATCCTTCAACTGTTGATTGAGTTTGCGGATGGCGCGATGCGATTGCTTTTGCTCATGGAGGGCGTGCTCGAGTTCTCGATTTTTTTGGATGGCATTCGCGAAGGTGGAGAGCAGCAGGTCAGCCATTTGCGCGGGTTGGGAGGTCAAGGCGTAGCGCTGGTTCTCAAAGAGGACTTGCACCGTGCCGTCGGCATGTGGCTGGGCGCGAAGCGCGGTGTTCGCGAGGGCGGCTTCGATGCGGGAGCACAGAAACGAGTCCTCGCACGGTTTGGTGATGAAGCCATCCGCCTTGCTTTCCAACGCGCGAATGACCTCGCGTGAGTCGGTGAGGGTGGTCATCAGAATGACTGGCAGGGTCTGTAATTCCCGGTCGCTCTTGATGTGATGGCAGAGCTGATAGCCGTCCATTTCGGGCATGACGATGTCACTGAGCACGAGGGTTGGGCGTTGTTGACGCAGGACCGTCAAGGCGGCCTGTCCATTACCGACACAGGTCGCGTGGAACCCGTGGCGTTGCAGCGTTTGCTGGAGTTGCGTTGCTTGAGTCGGACTATCTTCGACGACGAGGATATTGACCTGACTGTTCATGGTGCCTTCCTTTTTCTCGCGAGACGTATCCTTCACTAAGAATAATTCTCGGTAGAAGGGAGGAGCACCTACACTGGCTACCCCGCGTTTTTGTCGGATCTACCTGAGTGCGGGTACATGGGAGAGTCGTTACACCTGATAATATTCGCGATACCACTCAACGAAGCGCGCGATGCCCGTGGCGATCGGTGTCGCCGGGCGAAAGCCGACCTCTCGCATGAGATCGTCCACGTCGGCATACGTTTCCGGGACGTCGCCCGGTTGCATGGGCAACAGCTTTTTCCGCGCGGTCCGCCCTAAACAGCTTTCCAGCGTGCCGATGAAATCGAGCAGCTCGACGGGTTGGTTGTTGCCGATGTTGTAAATGCGGTAGGGCGCTTGGCTCGTGCCTGGATCGGGCGTCAGACTTGACCAGTGGGGATTGGGTTGAGGAATCGTATCCAGGACGCGCACGACGCCTTCGACGATATCGTCAATATAGGTAAAGTCGCGGCGCATTTTCCCTTCGTTGAAGACCTCGATGGGGTGTCCGGCCAGAATCGCTTGCGTGAAAAGAAACAGCGCCATGTCTGGTCGTCCCCAGGGGCCATAGACCGTGAAGAAACGAAGCCCGGTCGTGGGCAGTTGATACAGATGGCTATAGGTGTGCGCCATCAGCTCATTGGCTTTCTTGGACGCGGCATAGAGCGAGACGGGGTGATCCACGGTGTCGTGAATCGAGAAGGGCATCTTGGTATGCGCGCCATAGACGGAACTACTCGAGGCATACACCAGATGTTGGACCTTGCCGTGGCGGCAGCCCTCAAGAATGTGCAGAAACCCGACGAGATTGCTCTCGACGTAGGCGTGGGGATTGGTGAGTGAATAGCGAACCCCGGCTTGGGCGGCCAAATGGACAACCCGTTCCGGAGTGTGGTCGGCGAAGAGACGAGTCATGCCACCACGATCGGCGAGGTCGAGCTGGCGAAAGTGGAACCCTGGGCGATTGGTGAGCCGCGCGAGCCGTGCCTCTTTGAGGCGCACATCGTAATAGGGATTGAGGTTATCGATACCCACAACGGTGTCGCCACGGGCCAGTAAGCGCTGGGCCACGTGCATGCCAATAAATCCAGCGACGCCGGTCACGAGAACATTCATATCAGCTCCTTCGGGTCAGTGGGGTGAGCCGCTCTTGTCCATACGCTCTGAGGAGAGCGGCTCCTGGAGGGGGAAGGATACATGTTTGGCGCTTATTTGACGGAGGACTTTGATGTGGTAGTCAATGCCAGACCACAGGGTGAGTCCAAGGGCAATCCATAAAAAATAGATCCCTACCGTGTGAAAGGGAATCGCCAGGTACTGGTAGTGAATGAGCAGGCAGTGAATGGCGATCATCTGGAAGAGCATTTTGTACTTCCCCAGTTGTTCCGCGGCTAACACAATGCCTTCACTGGCGGCGATGGCGCGCAGCCCGGTGACCGCGATTTCTCGCCCGATGATGACCACGACGATCCACGCGGGCACGCGCGGCGAGCGATCAATCGCCACCAACATGATCAGGGCCGCCGTGACAAGGAGCTTATCGGCCAGGGGATCAAGAAACTTTCCCAGGGTTGAAGTCTGCCCATGTCGGCGAGCCAGGTAGCCGTCAAAGAAATCAGTCAAGCTCGCGATGAAGAAGGTGATCGTCGCGAGGATGCCATAGAACGGTCCGGGATCGGTCAACAAATAGATGAGGAGAGGGAGCAACGCGATCCGCAATAAACTGAGGAGATTAGGCGGAGTCGCCACAGTATGGTTCCTGAATAACACACAGTAAGAGTAGATGAGCGGGCGCGGCAATCAAGTCCGTGCACGATAGGAACTGCGATAATGCAGCACGCGTCGCACATATTCTTGCGTTTCTTGGTAAGGCGGGATGCCATTATAGCGAGTGACCGCTCCGGCTCCAGCGTTATAAGCGGCGACGGCGAGGGTCACATCTCCCTCGAACTGATTGAGCAACAACCGTAAATGGCGCACACCGCCATCGATATTGTCGCTGGGGGCATGGATGTCTTCCACCCCGTGCATGGCGGCGGTAGCGGGCATCAACTGCATCAGGCCACGTGCTCCGGCGCGGGAGAGGGCTCCTGGATTGAAGGCGGATTCCGCTTTCATCACTGCTTTCACCAGAGCGAATTCCACGCCATACCGCTGACATGCCGCTTGAATCAATCGGTCGAACGCGGCGCTATCTTTCCCGCTGAGACGACGCGCGTAGCGATTGAGCAGTAAGAAGGGCTGATAGCCAGGGCGATTGGGGACGTTGGTGAAGAGGAGCGTGCCCTGTTTGTTGCGATAGACGTGAATGGCGGCTTTGGTCGCTGGGTCATGGACGACCCGATCTTGAGGGGGGAGCGATTCCGAGGAATCCCGTTCGCCTAATTCTTTTTTGAGATCAATCAGACCGCCAGAAAATGGCGAGCTTTTGATTTTGCTGGCTTTTCCCGCTTTCCCGGCTTTCCCCACTTTCCGTGTCGAGCCGCTGACGACTGGGGTGTTGGTAATATACAAGACCCCTTTCCCATTGCGGTACACCCGAATTTCCGCAGTGGCGGTATCTCGTGCGCTGAAAAATCCAAGGACCAGGAAGAAGGTGAAAAAGATTCTCAGTGTGTTCCAGCTCATAAGCCCTCACCATAAATGATTTTTTCTTGTCCGGTCAAACCCCACGCGGTCCTTGACGCGGCCCCCTCGCCCGTGCAAGCAATGACCCCTCGCAACGAAGGACACAACTATGGATGCTGGCGACTACTTAATTATCGGCAGTGGGATCGCGGGCTTAAGTCTCGCGCTCAAAGCCGCCGCTCGTGGCACGGTGACCATTGTCACCAAGGATCATCTGCCAGAGAGTAACACCGCCTATGCCCAAGGTGGGATCGCGTCCGTGTGGAGCGCGGAAGACTCTTTTGCGAATCATATCCAAGACACCTTGGTCGCCGGCGCGGGCGTCTGCCACCCAGACGTGGTGGAAGCGGTAGTAAAGGATGGTCCCGCACGCATCGCCGAACTCATTGCCCTGGGCACCAATTTCTCGCGTCGCCCCGGCGGCGAGGAAGCCGAGTACGATCTCGGCCTCGAAGGTGGGCACTCGCATCGGCGTATTCTCCATGCCTCCGATGCCACCGGACAAGAAATCATCCGCGCGTTGATCGCGGCGGTGCGACAACATCCCAACATCACCATCCTGGAGAAGCATCTGTCGATTGATTTGCTGACGAGCGACGATGCTGAGCCGCGCGAGTGTTGGGGCGCGTATGTGCTGGATTTGCTCACGGGCACGGTCAAAACGTTGACGGCGCGCATTACCGTGCTCTGCACTGGAGGCGCGGGCAAAGTCTATCTCTATACCAGCAACCCCGACGTGGCGACCGGAGACGGCGTGGCGATGGCGTATCGCGCGGGCGTGCCGATTGGCAATCTCGAATTTTTCCAGTTTCATCCCACGTGTCTGTTTCATCCGCGCGCCAAGTCGTTTCTCATTTCCGAGGCGCTACGGGGCGAAGGGGCGATTTTGCGCCGACCCGATGGCCAGCCTTTTATGCAGCAGTACCACCCCCAGGCGGAGTTGGCTCCGCGCGACATCGTGGCGCGGGCCATCGACCAGGAGATGAAGACGCATGGGTTCGCGCATGTGTTGTTGGACATTAGCCATCGTGACGCGGATTTCTTACAGAAGCGCTTCCCGACGATTTCCCGGCGGTGTCGTGAATTCGACATTGATTTGACCAAGGACCCGATCCCCGTGGTGCCGGCGGCGCACTATCTCTGTGGTGGGGTGGTGACCGATTTACATGGCGCGACGTCACTGCGTCGGCTCTACGCGGCTGGCGAGGTGGCGATGTCCGGGTTACACGGCGCGAACCGGTTGGCGTCCAATTCGTTATTGGAAGCCGTGGTGTTCGCGCACCGCGTGTTTCTCCACGCGGATGAGCTGTTGACCACGGACCGGCGACAATCGCCCAATTTCCCGGTCTGGGACCCTGGGCACGCGGTGAACAGTGACGAGATGGTGGTGGTGACGCACACGTGGGAAGAGATTCGGCGGTTGATGTGGAATTATGTGGGCATTGTCCGCAGTGATCGCCGCTTGGCGCGGGCGCGTCGTCGCATCGCGCTCATTCAAGATGAGATTCGTGATTACTACTGGAATTTTCTGGTGACCGGCGACTTGCTGGAGTTGCGCAATCTGGCGACGGTGGCGGAACTGATTATTCGTTGCGCGAGTCTGCGCAAGGAGAGTCGGGGGCTGCACTACACGCTTGATTATCCGGGCACGGACGATGCGCACTGGCGGCGGGATACGGTGGTGCGGATGGGGAAGGGGTAGAGAGCGAGGTCTGTGACTCCACCTGATGAAAAAAGGATTCGCTATAAACGTGTCCCGGAATCGTGTTGACGGTGAGAGAGACTCCTCCTAGAAGAGACAAGTATGGAAACCCTCTCGGCATACCAAGACGTGTTAGCAAAAGCCGAATCCCTCTCGCCAGAAGATCTCACACGCCT
>JABFSC010000058.1 GCA_013140885.1 Deltaproteobacteria bacterium
AAATTGAAGAACCCCAGGGAGACGAGTCGCGCCGACGTGGGCCGTTTCCTGGTCACGTGCCACATCCAGAAAAGAGTGGCCTCTTTCTCTATCTGAATACCAATAAACTCGGTGTGACTCTCGACCTACAAACCACACGCGGGCACGACGTGCTGCGGCGGTTGGTCCAGGACGCCGATTTGCTGATTCATAACTATCTCCCCCCACGCATGGCCGCGCACGGCTTGGATTATGCCGCGTTGCGCGCGCTCAATCCGCGCTTGGTGATGACCTCCATTTCTCCTTTTGGTCAGACCGGCCCGCACCGTGACTACAAGGCCCATGACCTCACGATGTGGAGCGCTGGTGGCATCGTCTATCTCGGTGGTGTCTCTGGCCGCCCGGATTTGCCGCCACTCAAAGCCTTTGGGCAGCAAGCGGGCTTTCAAGCTGGCGTCAACGCGGCGGTCGGTTCACTGGGCGCGTTGTTTGGCCGGTTCAAGAGCGGCGCGGGCCAACACGTCGATATTTCCGCGCAAGAAGGGCTCGTGGCGATCATGGAGAACAACTATATCTCCTGGCCCTACGATGGCAGTATCTCCTCGCGGTTAGGGTTCCGCTTGATCCCACAAGACGTGCTGCAATGTCGTGACGGCTACATCTATTTTCTGGCGATTGAGGACCATCAATGGAAGGGCGCGCTCGAAGTGATGGGCAATCCCGAATGGGCGAATGCGGACATCTTTCAGGATTTCCCTTCACGGTCAGGGAACTGGGATGCGCTCAAGCCGCTGCTGGAGGACTGGATGCAGGACAAGTCGGTGCAAGAGGTCTACCACGCCGCTCAAGCGAAACGGGTTCCATTCGCGCCGGTTTCGACCATGGGCCAATTGCTCGCCTCCGAGCATCTCAACGCGCGCGGCTTCTTCGCCACCATCGCGCACCCAGAAGCGGGTACGTTTCAGTATCCTGGCGCCCCCTACCGTTTCTCCGCGGCCCCGTGGGCCATCCGGCGTCCGGCTCCGCTGTTGGGACAACACAATGGAGAGGTGTATGGGCGGCTGGGACTGTCACAGACCGAGCTTGACGAGTATCGGAGACAAGGAACGATCTGAGAGGACACATTATGTCACAACGACCACTAGAAGGTGTCCGTATCGCTGACTTCACCTGGGTCTGGGCTGGTCCATTCGCGACCATGCAACTCGCGCACCTGGGCGCGGAAGTCATTCGCGTCGAAACGCAACATCGGGTCTGTGTCACCCGTCGCCTCCCGCCGTTCGCCGATGGTCAGGGTGGGCTCAATCGCAGTGGCTACTACAATCAATACAACCAAGGCAAACAGTCCGTCGCCCTCAATCTCAAGTCGCCTGAAGCCTTGGACATCGCCAAAAAGCTCGTGGCCACGAGTGATGTCGTGTCGGAGAATTTCGCCGCTGGCGTCATGGACAAAATGGGCCTCGGCTATGACGTGCTCAAGAAGATCAAACCCGACATCATTATGATCTCCATGTCTGGGTACGGTGCCGTCGGACCGGAGAGCCCGTATGTCTCGTATGGTCCCGCGCAAGCGCCCTTGAGTGGTCTTTCGTCTCTCACCGGGTTTCCTGGGTTTCCGCCGATGCACGTCGGGTTTTCGTATGGTGACCCCAATGGCGGGCTGCATGGCGCGTTCGCCGTGCTCGCGGCCCTGATGCACCGCGCGCGCACCGGCGAAGGGCAATACATTGATCTTTCACAACTAGAGACCTCGGTCGCCATTATTGGCGAAGGCGTGATGGCCCACACGATGAATGGCGAGTCGCTGCCTCGGATCGGCAATCGTGACCCGCTGATGGCCCCGCATGGGCTCTTTCGCTGCCAAGGGGAAGATCGTTGGGTGAGTATTGTCATCGCTTATGAAGATGAGTGGCCACGGTTCTGTCAGGGGATCGAACGGCCAGCACTCGCGCATGATCCCCAGTTCGCGACAGCGATGCAACGGAAAGCCAACGAGGACGCGCTTGATACGCTCATTACTGAGTGGACCACGACGCTAACAGCGGAAGAAGTGACGCGCCGGTTACAAGCCGTGGGGGTCGCGGCCTTTCCGGCGGTGACCAACAAGGAGTTAGCCGAGGACGCACATTTACAGGGCCGCGGATTTTTCGTTGAACATCCGCATCCCGAAGTCGGCCCCCGTCGCCATGCGGGCGTGCCGTGGGTGTTCTCGGATACGCCTTGCCAAGTCCGAACGCCCGCACCCTGTTTGGGGCAAGATACCGAAGACGTGCTGCGCCGCGTCTTGGGCTATACGACGGAAGAAATCGCCGCTTTTGCCGCGAGAGGAGTGTTGTCATGACGACCACTCACGGACTGTCCAAGGTCCAAGGTCCAACGTCCAACGTCCGCAATCCGCAATCCGCAATCCGCAATTCATCCCGTTTCCGCTCATTCGCCGCAGCCCTCATAATGACGGGATGCCTGCTGCCGGTCCCAGCGTCCGCGCAAACCATGACGGGCGGGTGGCTCTTGCAGCTCTATGGCATGGTGCAGGTGGAACCAGGCTCCAATGTCGTGACGATGGACGTGAAGAAGGAGCATATTCGCTTCGTGATTCACAACGTCCAGTGCGCCTCGCAAGATTTTTCCATTGGCCGATTCTATGTGGAGACCACCAATCGCGAACCTGGCCTACACATGAAAGGGCCAGAGGAATGGTTGGACACCTTGCTCAAGGAACGTCCGGGCAAGCGAGTCCTCAAGCTGGTCGGACGGTATTACCCCGATTCTCGCGTGTTCATCATCGACAACCTCTCCCAGTTCAAGGAAGAGCGGAAGAAAGAGTTTTAACGCGCCGCCGCGATGCGATCGCTCCATGAGCAACGCACCCTCGGCACAATCCGGCACAGGGTTCACCTACCGAGGCTATTGAGCAGCGCCTTGGCCTCTTGCAAGTCCTTCGTGTCAAAGCCTTCGGTGAACCAGTGGTAGAGATCCGATAACATTTGGTGAGCTGCGTGGCACTTCCCTTGTTGCTGCCACAAGCGGGCTAAGCTCATCACCGCCCGTAGCTCGAATGACTTTGCGCTCTGTTTGCGAGCAATCTCGATAGCCTTGAGAAAGCACCTCTCCGCCTCCGGCACCGCCCCACTTGAGACTAGAGGCTGGGGACTAGAGACT
>JABFSC010000679.1 GCA_013140885.1 Deltaproteobacteria bacterium
AGTTTCGGGGCGCTCGCTGGAGGCGTGGTCGGAAACGCGGTCCAGGAAACCTACGCGCCTGCGGTGCCGCTGGAAGATATCTTCATCTACGAAGAGGCCCTGCGTCAGGGCGCATGGCTGTTAATTATTCAACCGAGCGATGACGTGTCGGCCCAGATGGCGCGGAGCACACTCACTACGCATGGGGCCATGCTGACTGGCGACGCATGGCGGCTGTGGTGGCAAGGGATTTCTGGCAATGAGGCTGCTGCCTATGGGACAGCTTCCGTAACGGCATTCGCCCAGATCGAAGACGAGTATTATCGGGGGTTTCAAGCTGCTTTGGCCGGAAGGCTGCGCGGGAAATCACCGGAAGAGCAAGAATCCCTGGTGCAGGAATCCTACGGAGCGGCAGCCCAGGCACCACCCTTTCAACAGGGGTTCGCGCGTGGCCATCGCTATTATCAGGAACTCTTAGAACGCGGAGATCCAAAACGCTCAGGGGCTTTTGCAGGGATGGAAAGCCAGCACGCTATCGAACCCCATGACATGGGCACGGCTCCTCAGTCGCTGAGTGCGCGCGTGCCCGTTGGCTTTGAGTTATGATTGATCTCTACAATAACGACACCAATCAACTGCTTGGTTCTCTCACCGAAGCCGACCTGCGGGTGCTGACTAACGCCCTGGAAGAGGAATCCCAAGAGGATCAAGATTACTTTATCGACGCGGCAACCATTGACCTCTTAGCCGATGGACGAGCGACGGATCACTTGGTTCAGATGTTGCGCGCGGCGCTCGGCGGAGCGGACGGGGTCGAGATTCGCTGGCGGCGCCGATAACCTTTAGTGAGGGAGCCCTCATCGTTGAACAAGCTGATGTTGCCCTCCGAGTTGTCCGATTTTACCCGGACTTTTGGAGCAGTGACTTCGGTCCTATCTCCCCGATCCCTTTGACGCTCTTCGGTAAGGAAGAGGCTCTTCAGGCTGCCACCTCAAGCCTCCCCTTTGAGTCCCCCTCCGCACGATTTGCGCACGATTCCAACATTTTACGCATGAATTTCACAGACGCGGCGGACTATCAGCGCTACGTTTCTTATGAACACACTGGGCTCACTTCCCTTCTTGAAAGGAGGTCGCCATGCGCGACGAGGATCGCGAGACCTATTGACGTGAAGCTGTGACAAATCCACCCAGAGTGAAAGTAGATCTATCCTATGCTCCCAATCGGTGATGATGATACCTCGCGCGGAATTGTTCCGCTGGTCACGTATGCCTTGATCGCGCTGAACGTCCTGTTTTTCTTTGTCGAGCTGAGTGGCGGTGACGCTTTTATTAGGAAATGGGCTTTCGTTCCTCACCGCTTCCTTGCGAATCCCTTCGGTGATTTTCCGACGCTCTTCACTTCCATGTTCATGCATGCCGGATGGGCTCACTTGGGCGGCAACATGCTTTACCTATGGATCTTTGGTGACAATGTGGAAGACCGTTTTGGGCACCTCACGTTCATCATCTTCTACCTCTGCTGTGGGCTAGCGGCAACTCTCGCGCAGTTGACCTTTAGCCTGGGATCCACCATACCGAATTTGGGAGCATCGGGGGCGATCGCGGGCGTGCTCGGCGCATACATTTTGCTGTTCCCCCAGGGAAAGATCAGAGTATTGCAAGGGCAAGGAGTGGTTCAGGTGCCTGCGGTGATCGCTATTGGGTTCTGGATTGTGCTGCAGCTTTTTAGCGGCATCGGTTCCATCGCCAATACCACGGACACGGGCGGTGTGGCGTACATGGCGCACATCGGCGGATTTATCGCGGGGTTTGTGCTGACCTTTGTGTTGAGAGGCCATACGGCGCCGCGGCTCGCAAGTTAAATCGCGACAAAGGAGAATTGTTTATGTCTTTCGCACTGTACCTCATCGGGTTCGCCATTTTTCTCGGTGGTCTGGCTTGGGCACTCATCACCCTTGAGGTGCCCCAACTCTACGTGATCATCGCGTGCGTCATCCTGCTTGGTCTTGGTATCTTGACTGGAGTGACGCACACCCGCGGCAAGGACCTCTCGAGCTGAGTATAAGCGGGTGCCGTCTCGCGCAACGAGGCTGGTCCTCCCCGCTGGCCTGTCAGCACTTGCTCTCCGCAGCGTTGAACCGCACGAGCTTGGGAGGAGACAATGAACAGATTCGACCGAGTGTTTTGGCGGCGGCTCTGGAAACTGGCCAATCCCTACTGGGTCTCGGACCAGAAATGGGTCGCGCTCGGGTTGCTGGCCTGCAGCCTGCTGTTGAGTGGTACGGTCAAAGTCGCCTACGTGGTGTTTAGCTACGTCAATCGGGACATGATGACGGCGTTAGCTAGCAAGGATGCCGCGGAATTCTTCCACTCCGGGCTGCTCGTCTTGATCTATAATATCGTGGCGGCGCCGATCATCGCGGTTGACGGCTACGTGATCGGCAAACTGATCATCCATTGGCGGCAGTGGCTGACCGAAGAGTTCTTGGCGCGGAGCTTCCACGACCGCGCCTTCTATCGGATCAGCTCCGACCCTGGCGTTGATAACCCCGACCAACGCATCAGTGAGGATCTCAATGCCTTCGCCGGGTTCACGGTCTCGTTTGTCTTACAGATCCTGTGGGGCTTCGTGACCGGCGCCTCCTTCCTCGTCGTCCTCTGGCTCATCTCGCCTATCCTTGTGGGGGTGCTCGCGGCCTGCGTGGCCGTGGGGTCGGTGCTCACCCTGGTGATCGGGCGCCCGCTCATCGGCATTAATTTTACGCAGCGGCGGCGCGAGGCGGATTTTCGCCATGCGCTGGTCCGCCTGCGCGACAACACGGAGTCGATCGCGCTGTACGGGGGCGAACGCAACGAAGAAGGACGTCTGCTGCAACGTCTGTATGCCGTGGTCAAAAACTCCAACCTGTTGATCTCGCGGCAACGGAATCTGGCGTTCTTTACCTATACCTATGATTTCCTGCTGGTGCTGGTGCCGTTTTTTGTCCTCGCGCCCGCCTTCTTCGCGGGGACGATCGAGTTCGGTCAGATTACCCAAGCGAGCATCGCCTTTCTGGCGTTGCGCACGGCGGTGTCGATAATCGTCGATCAATACAACTTACTCAGTATGTTTGCCGCCGTGGTGGAGCGCCTTGGTGGGTACCTGGAGGCGGCTGAGAGTCCGGAGGTTCTGGCGACCGGGGGGAGTATCGCGCTCGAAGAACCCCCCGCCTGTAGCAAAACGGGGGAAGTGCCACGCTTCGCCATTGAAGCGCTCACGATACAGACGCCTGACCAGCGCAAGACCGCCGTAGTGGGGCCGCGCTTCGCCATTGAGGCGCTGACTCTGCGCACACCCGACAACCGGAAGACCCTGGTCCGTGAGCTCTCGTGCGAAATCGTCCCGGGAGATCGGTTCCTGATTGTCGGCGAGAGCGGGGTCGGGAAGACCTCTCTGCTCCGGGCGATCGCGGGCCTGTGGCGTACGGGGAGCGGTCGCATCGTGAGGCCGCCGCTGAGCGAGATGATGTTTCTGCCGCAGCGGCCCTACATGATCCTCGGGTCCCTGCGTGACCAACTGTGTTATCCGCGCCTGGGTGGAGCCACTGATGCCGAACTGGTCGCGATCCTTCAACAGGTCAACCTCGACGACTTGCCGGAGCGCGTGGGCGGGTTTGACGGGGAATTCAAGTGGAAGGACCTGCTCTCCCTGGGCGAGCAGCAGCAAATCGCGTTCGCGCGCGTGCTGCTCAGTCACCCTGCCTACGTTTTCCTGGATGAAGCCACCAGCGCGCTGGATTCGGCCAATGAGGAGGTACTCTACAAGAGCCTTGCCTCAGCGCGAATCACCGTCGTCAGCGTAGGCAACCGGGCGGCGCTGCGCCACTATCATCATACCGTCCTGGAGCTCCTCGGTGAGGGCGCCTGGCGGCTCAGCCGCGCCGACTGCGCCGGCAGTGATGCGGGGGAGCATGACGGCATGAGGCAGCACCGTCTACCCGAGGAAGGAAAAGAACAGTGACGTGGTGTGCCGCGCTGAAGAGCAAGGAAAGACTGAAGAGCAGAGGTGGCGTGACGGGGGTGCCACTCTGCCGTGCAACGATCCTCGACCATGGCAAACGGTGGCAACCGAGCGATGAGGTCGATCCGACGTCCCTCCACGGCGGGCGCGGCCCGCCGTGCCGCTTCAGTCTCCACGTTGTCTGGACAGTTCATCCGCACCACACGCCAACACCGAACAAAACCGAAAAGAAAGGAACAGCACATGAAAAATCAAACGCCTACGAACCTCCTCATTCGTTCAAGCCTCGCCTTGGCCTTGGCCTTGGCCATCTGGTCTTCAGTCCCAGCGCAATCCGCCGAGCCTGCGGAAGGCAAAGTGATGGAACACTGCCAGGAAATGAAGGAACAGAAACAGAAGATGAAGGAAGACATGAAGGCGCAAGACGCTGAACTCACCGAGCATGTCGCCAAGATGAACAGCGCGCCGGAGGACAAGAAGATGGGCCTGATGGCCGCCGTCGTCACCAAGATGGTGGAGCAGCGGAGCACCATGGATGCGCGAAAGGCAAAGATGGAGGAGGAGATGATGCAGCACATGATGCAGCACATGCAGATGGGCAAGGAATCCATGTCGCAGTGCCCGATGATGAAGGAGATGAAGGGGATGGGCGAAAAATCGGGAGACGCTCACAACGCACATCAATAAGAACAGGACTGACTGCTGAGCGCCACAACACACCGCGGCACAATCGTCACGCTAACCAAGCTGGAAACGCCGGAGACTGTCCCTCCCGCGCACGTGCCAGCCTGTCTTGGCGGCGGTTGGGGCGGTGCTTTGCGACCACGGTGCTCGCGAGTTTCGTTGTGAACGAAATCTGGGAAATGGCGCGGATGCCCGCGGTTGAAGGCGATGGCGGCTGAAGTGCGGTTCGCCGGGACCACGCTCTGCTATCGCGTCGCACGGCCACACCGAGCACCACAATGATCACCCCACGCGGTTCCACCTCTCTCGTCCGCCCAACCAGCGGCCAGCTCTTCTATTTTCGTCCCACAAAGCTAACGCTCTGTGACGGGACACACGTCACCATTCGCTCCATCACGCCAGAAGACGAGTCGCGCATGATCGACTTCCACCAAGCCCTCTCGCAGCAAAGCGTGCACTTTCGCTACTTCGCCATGCTGAGTCTCGGATTTCGCACGAGACACGAGCGGCTGGCGGCGCTTTGCGCAACTGACCGCGCGCGCGAAATCGCGCTGGTCGCCGATCAAAAAAGAAGTGACGGAGAACACGAAATCCTCGGAGTCGCCCGGTTAATCAAGACCCCCGGTCTCGACGAGGCGGAGTTCGCGCTGTTGGTCACTGACCGGAGGCAAGGCGATGGCCTCGGAACTGCGCTGTTGAAGTTGCTCGTCGCCATCGGCAGAAAAGCCCAGGTCCGCATTGTCGGCCACGTTCTTCCTGACAATGCCGCGATGCTGCACGTCTGTCGCAACCTTGGGTTCACACTCCACTTCCACCCGGCCGAGGGCGAATGGGCAGTGGAACTGGACTTGCGACCAGAACACCTCACGCGTGGGAGTCAGGCTCCGGTATGAAGGTCGCCATCCTCGGCTACAACAACGCCCATTGCGGCCAAGAAGAGGGAACGTGGAAAGTCATCGGCCTGATGCGAGTGCGCCACGTGGTTCTTGCAACCTCCACCTGGCCGTCCTCACCAGTAACTATCCGTGGGCGGGAGGGAGACGAGCGATTATCGCAAGATTCCAACATTTATCGCGCGAATTTCATAGACGGCGCGGGGCGCAAGCGTTACTTTCTCGCGAGCAAGGGGATCAAAATTCAAGTAAGAAAGATTCGCAAAAATAGGAAGATGCGGAAAGCAATTTCTTGTTCTTGAGAAAAGAATGCGTTTTTCGCTTTCTTTTGTACGTCTCCCAAGGGAAAGAACTGGCACAAGGGTGGCGTAAAAAGCAGAAAGAAAGCCCACCTATGACTCGCACGGCAGCAAAAACAAGAATACGACAACAGCGCGTAAGCTGGGGGGTGCTGTTCTTCCTTGTGGGATATTTTCTGAACCTCTGCACCCTCAGTCCACGGGTACATGCTGCGAGCGTGGGCCAAGTAAGTTCGGGGCAACAGGATTTCACTGAACATTGTGTGCAATCTCATGGCATCGCACGACCTGCTACGCCCGACGCTGCTGACCACAAACCGACAAAGGATCCCTTCTGCTGTGATCTGCGGGGGATGAATAAGGCGCTCTTGAGCTTTCTCGCACCCCTCGACTTTCTCCCTTTGGTTGTGCATTCTTTCCTGCCGCCCGATACTGCTCTTGTGAGTGGAGGTGTGCAATCCCTGCATAGTATCTACGCACGCCATTCTCCTCGCCCACCTCCCTTATATCTTCTCTACGCCACCTTTCTCATTTGATCCTTCCTCTCTCATAGAGTGTCCGCTCGGATAGGAAAGCGTTTGCTTTCCTATATGTCCGTGCACATTCGGGGTGCGTCCCGAACAACTCCGGGGGCAGACTGTGTCGTCTTGTGACGAACCAGCGCTGGAACCCGCAGGTAGGAGGAACACTATGAAGATTATGAAGACGTGGACAGCCATCAGCGCCGCACTTGTCGTGCTGACGATGGGTGCGCTGGGATATGTACCGCTAGGCATCGCAACGGCGGAAGACAAAAACATTGAGCAGATGATTACTGCCGCAAAAACGCCGGCGGATCACAAAGCCGTTGCGGATTTTTATCAGGCAGAGGGAGCCAAGTGGCAGCGCGAGGCCGAGCAACACGCTGCATTGGCTAAGACATTGGTGAGTGAAGCAGGAGGCCAGAACCCCTCGGCCAGTCACCACTACGAACGGGCAGAGCATTGCCGCAAATTGGCCGACTCCTTGGGCCAAGCTGCGAAGGAAGCGCAATCGCTTGCCAAGATTCATGAGAATATCGCGCAGTCTTCAGCCGGAGACAAGAAATGAGAAAAAAGAACTTGCATGAAATGCTCACTGCAATAACCACTCTCGAAGGGAGGAGGACTACTATGAAGACATGGAAAACTATCGCCGCAATAGTCGCACTTTTTGTTATCGGTGCGTTCGCATACGCTCCACTTGGTTCAGCCCAGGAAGGGAAAAGCATTGAGCAGATGATTACGGAAGCGAAGACCCCGGCAGATCATGAGGCCATTGCTGCGTACTATGAGAAGGAAGCGCAGGTTGCACATCAGAAACACGCCGAGCACAAAAAGCTCGCGGACTTCTATGCCCTGACGCCAGCGCTGAAAGTGAAATCTGGAACCCTATTTAACCATTGTTCTGACGCCGCCAAAAAATACGAAGAGATCGCCAAGGATTACGAAGCAATGGCGAAGATGCACAAAGAGATGGCTAAGGCGGCGAAGTAGGGTGACAACCCTCCCCAGGCGAGAGAGGGGAGGTGGGAATTACCTCCTCTCGCCTGATGCGACCTGCGTCTTTCTCATGCTGTTTTGCGGGAATTCCCTATGCTCACCCACATGAAGTTAAAGATTGGCGTCATGGGCTCTGCCGGTGGATCACTGATGGAGAAGCGCGACGCCTTAACGGCATTTGGTGCCGCGTACGCGCGCTACGCCGCTACGACCCCGGCGTTCTTCCCGCAGTGGCACCGAACGCGGTCGCGGGAAGCCTGAGCGCAGCGACGACCTATAACTCACAGCAATTTATTACAGGAGGTTCACATGAAACGACTGACATTGGTAAAGACCGTAGCGACGAGCGTCATGGTTGGGGGACTGCTACTCACGCATCCTTTTTTTACGACTGCCCAGGAAACCACTCCAGCCCCTCAAGGAAAACCAACCGAGAAAATGGAGATGCCGGGGATGATGGGACACGAACATGGCCCCGGCATGATGGGCGACAGGCAAAAGATGCACGAACAGCACGAGAAAATGCATCAGGAGATGACGCAGGAACTGCAGAAACAGATGGCGGCTCTCCGTGACCATACGAAGGCGATGGACGGAATGAGTGACGAGAAGCAATTGCTCACGGAGATGAAGAAACATCAGCAAATGACTGATGGCCTCCTCGGCACGATGGTGGAGCAGCGCGAAAAGATGCAGGCGCAGATGAAAGCGCACCATGAACGGATGTCTGGCCAGATGGGCAAGGGTCAGCAGCCAGCAGAAGAGCATGAAGCGCACCATGACAAGTGAGCAGCCCTAAGAAGCACTAGTCTGTCTTCTTGGAAGTCACCATCTTACAGGCGGTGAGAGAGGAGCCTATGCAAAAACGCGAGGAACATAGGCATGAGAATCCTGCTGACCCACACCATGGCCACCCTGGCAAAGGCGGGCCGACTGTGAAAGATCCGGTCTGTGGCATGAAGGTGAATCCGACTACGGCTGTCCATACGCATGAATACGACGGACAGCCGTACTTCTTCTGTAGCAGACGATGCCTGGAGAAGTTTCAAACTGAGCCAGACAAATATCTGCACCGTCCCCTCGACCAGCATCCCGTTCACGCGCCTCATGGTTCCACGCCTGCAACAGATGCTGGTAGTACCTACACATGCCCGATGCACCCCGAAGTGCAGCAAGACCATCCCGGCGATTGCCCTAAGTGCGGCATGGCGCTGGAACCGATAACGGCGACCGCAAGCCCGGATGCGGGAGAGAACGCCGAGCTGCGTGACATGACGAAGCGCTTCTGGATCGGCGCGGCGTTGACGTTGCCGGTGTTTCTCCTGGCGATGGCTCACCTGATTCCGGCGCTAGCCAGGCAGTCCTGGGCGGATAGCCACGCCTCACGCTGGCTGCAATTTGCGCTCACCATGCCCGTGGTCTGGTGGGCGGGCTGGCCGTTCTTCCGCCGTGGCTGGCGCTCGGTCGTGACGCGTCAGTTGAACATGTTCACGCTGATCGCCCTTGGCGTGGGCGCGGCGTTCGTCTTTAGCGCCGCGGCGATGCTCCTGCCCGACCTGTTCCCCTATACGATGCGGCACGAGGGCAAGGTCGCCATCTACTTTGAGGCCGCCGCGGTGATCGTTGTCCTCGTGCTGCTTGGTCAGGTACTCGAGCTCCGTGCCCGCAGCCGCACTGGCAGCGCCATCACAGCGTTGCTCAATCTCGCCCCACCCACGGCGCGACAAGTCGCTCCGGGTGGCGATCATGAAGTCTCGCTCGACCATGTGAAAGTCGGTGACCAGTTACGGGTTGTTCCAGGCGACAAGGTGCCTGTCGATGGCGTGGTCGTCGAAGGTCATTCCAATGTTGAGGAATCCATGATCACCGGCGAACCGCTGCCGGTGGAAAAGCGCGTTGGCGACAACGTGACGGGCGGCACCGTCAATGGAACCGGCAGTTTCGTCATGCGCGCCGAGCGGGTCGGGAGCGACACGTTGCTCGGGCAGATCGTGAACATGGTTGCCGAAGCTCAGCGCAGTCGCGCGCCCATTCAAGGTCTCGTCGACAAGGTCGCGGGCATCTTCGTGCCGGTGGTGCTGGCCATTTCCGTGCTCACCTTCGTCCTCTGGCTGTGGCTTGGGCCGGAGCCGCAGCTCGCGCACGCCATCGTCAACGCCGTCGCGGTCCTCATCATCGCTTGCCCGTGCGCCCTTGGCCTGGCCACGCCGATGTCCATCATGGTCGGCGTCGGACGCGGCGCGCAGGCAGGGGTGCTCGTGAAAAACGCCGAGGCGCTCGAACGGTTGGAGACAGTCACCACGCTCGTCGTGGACAAGACGGGCACCCTGACGGAGGGCAAACCCAAGCTCGTGAATGTCCTGCCCACCGGCGGTTTCGACGCGCGGGAATTTCTGCGTCTCGCCGCCTCACTGGAGCAGAATAGTGAACACCCGCTCGCCGCCGCGATTGTGCAGGGCGCCAAGGAGCAAGGCCTCGCTATTGTGGCGGTACAAGATTTTCGCTCGGTCACGGCGGGTGGTGTGCTCGGCACCGTCGCTGGTCGCGCGGTGCTAGTCGGCAAACCGGATTTCCTGCGGAACGAAAAGAT